>JAGQJP010000873.1 GCA_020430585.1 Myxococcales bacterium
CGTGCGCCTGATCCGCGGCGATATGCGTGACGGGGTGGCGGGGCCGTACGAGCTGATGACCTGCCCCTTCCGCGGATTTCAGCACCTGGTCAACCTCGACGACCAGCGTCGCGCCCTGCGCGGGGTGCGTCGCGCGCTCTCGGCAGGGGGAACGTTTCTCTTCGACCTGTTCTATCCCAGCCTCGAGCTGCTGCGGGCGCCCCCGCGGCGCGTCGAGTCGGTGGCGCACCGCGATCCGCAGAGTGGTGAGCTCGCCGCGCGCTTCGACAGCCTGGCGATCGATCGGCGGCGTCAGCTATTGCGCGTCGAGATGCGCTGGGAGCGCCAGCGCTCTGGGCTACCAGCCGAGCGCTTGAGCCAGGTCTCCGTCTCGCTGCGCTGGTTCGAGCTGCCCGAGCTCGAGCTGCTCCTCGACGATTGCGACCTGCGGATCGTCGACGTCTATGGGGACTTCGATGGCGCTCCCTTCGACGCGGACTCGAGCGAGCTGATCGTGCGCTGCGCTCCCGTCGCCCGCCGCCCCGAGCGCGAGCCCTAGAGCTGTAACAACGAGCGGAAGAGCCCGGGAAACGTCGCCAGCACGGTGAAGCGGACGATCCGCCCGCCATAGGCGATGGCGGCGAAGCGCAGAGGCGAGAAGCGCCACAACCCACCCGCGATCGCCACCAGCGAGAAGGGCGGCACGCCGAGGAGCGCACCGCTGATCGTCAGGGTCAGCGCGTAGCGGCGGAACTTGTCCTCGGCGATCATCTTGTCGACGCGCTCGTGGAGCCAACTGACCCGCCGATAGAGTTGTTCCGAGAAGAGGAAGCCGACGAGATAGCAGCTCGACTGACCGATCCCCGCGGCGAGGCCGACCAGAAGCGGCGAGACCTCTGGATATCGTACACAGAACACGACAACGGCGACTTCGACGTTGAAGATCCAGATGTAGGCCCCGATGAAGGACCAGCCGAGTAGAGCGCAGAGGGCGCGAAGCATCGTTCGGTTTCCGTGCCGAGGGCTGGCTCGACCCAGACAGCCCGTGTGACGCGGACTGGGCTCGCCGTGCATTCGCTTGCAGTTTGACACAGTCAGGGTTGGAGCGGTAGCCCGATCGGCGTTCGTGACTTTTCGCCCGACCAGGAGTAGCATAGCGAAAAAAAGGGGAACGGTATGACCGAACGCATCGAACAACTGCGCAGCCAGCTCCGCGAGCTCGCGGATGAGGGTGATTGGGCGGGTGTGATCGAGCGCCGAGAGCGCCTGGTCGAGGTGGTCGAAGGAGTCGCGGCGAAGATCGCAGAGCTCGTCGCCCTGGCAGAGCTCTATCGCGACGAGTTGCTCGATTCGGCTAGTGCGGGTGCCTGTTTCCAGCGCGCGATCGTCCTCCTCGGCGCCGAGATCGAGGGATTGGGCCTGGCGCCGAGCGCGAATCCCGCTACCCCTTCGACGGCCGCGGTTGTCGGCGGCCCATCAGCTCCAACGAAGGCGACCGGGGAAGCGACCCGCGCATCGACCCCCGCTCTGGCGGGTTCTGGCACGGCGGACAGCCCCGAGGCGGCGGCGATCACGCCTCAGGGGGGGATGAAGCTCTCCGCCCGCGCTCGTCTCGAGGACAAGGGACTGAGCGACAATCCCGCCGAGCTGCGTTGGGAGATCTCCGATCTGCGCGACCGCGGCCTCTGGCTCGACGCGGCGAAGCGAATGCTCAAGCTGCTCAACCTGTCGACGGACCCCGAAGAGCTCTGGCGGCTCCATTTCGATCTCGGTGAGCTCTATCTCGAAAAGCTGCCCGACCTCGAAGAGGCGCGCTTCCATCTGCAAGCGGCCCACGATCTCTCGCCGAGCTCGAAGGTGACCCTCGACGGCCTCGCCGCTCTCTATCGACGGCTCGAGGATTGGGCGGCGCTGATCGAGGTGAAGTTGCAGCTCTGCGACCTCGTCGAGATCTCCCAAGAGCTCTCGCGACACTACACCGAGATCGGACAGCTCTACGCCGCCAGGCTCGGCGAATGGAACAAGGCGCTCGAGTTCTACAACCTCGCCCTCGACAAGTATCCCGAGAACCAGGCGCCGTTCCAGGAGATGGTGCGGATGCTGGTCGAGCGCCAGTCCTGGACCGTGCTCGAGCAGAGCTATCGCCGGATGTTGGCGCGGATCGGGGACGATCCCGCGCACTCGGCGCAACGACTGACGATCGGCAAGGCGCTCGGAAAGCTACTGCAGTCCCAACTGCGCAGCCCAGAGCGCGCGCTGCTCGTCTACCGCGTGACGCAGGCCGAATTTCCCGATGACTACTGGCTGCAGGGCTCGATCGCCCAGACCCTCGCCGACATGTCGCGCCTCGAGCCGGAGCTGCTGCCGGAAGTGATCGACCAGAGCCGAGCCTTGATCGCGCGCAACCCAGCGCAGGCCGCAGGCTATCAGCTCCTCGGAGGCGCGCTGAGCGATAGCGGACGGCGAGACGAAGCCTGGGTGCTCTCGAGCGTGCTCTACGCCTTGGGAATCGCGAACACGAGCGAACAACAGCTCTTCGGCGCCCACCACCTGGGGATGCCCGAGTTCGACAACATGTTGCAGATGTCGCAGCTCGAGCAGTATCTCTTCACGCCGTTGTTGCGTTCGCCCGTCGCCAGCATTTTCGCCCTCGTCTCGGATCTCTTTCGGCGCAACGTCGCCCCCGACACACCGCGCCGCTATCTGAAGAAGAAGAATCGTCTGCGCCTCGACGAGCACCCGATGGTCGAGCACTGCCTCAAGGTCGTGCTCTCCGACGCCCAGGTACCGATGCCCGAGGTCTATCTCGACTCCGAGACCCAGGGAATTCGCCCCTTCACCACCAATCCGAACTGTCTTTTGATCAGCGAGGATTGGCTTCGCGCCCGGACGCGCGGCCAGCTCGCCTACGCGATCGGCGCGCAGTGCGCGATGTTCCTCCCGCAGTTCTACTTCATCGGAATCGGCCCCGACGTGATGGCGAACGTGATCCAGGCCGCCCTCGTGCTCTCGATTCCGGATTATCGCGGACCCGAGACCGAGGAGCTGCGGCTCTTGGTCAAGGTGCTCGACGACCTCAACCACGCGAGCCGCGAGCAGCTCAAGGCGTGGTGCGTCGAGCTGACCCGCGAGAGCGCGGCGATCGACTTCAACGAGTGGTCGAACGACGCCGAGCGTGTGGCCCAGCGCATCGGCCTGCTGCTCTGCAACGAAGTCGGCGCGGCGCTCGAGACGATCAACAGCCCCGACTTCACCGTCGTCGTGCCGCGGGCCGAGCTGGCTCACGATCTGTTGGTCTGGGCGGTCTCGGAGGAGTACTTCACGCTGCGTCAGGAGCTGGGGATCACGATACAACAGTTCACAGCACCCGCGTGGTGAGCGCTCAGCGTTGGAAGGCGAAGGAGAGCGTGGTCAAGACCTGCACGTCGCGCTCGGCCTTGAAGATGTTCTTGCCCACGTACCATGGCACGCGCGAGCCGATGCGCCACTCGATCCCCATCTTGGCGATCGTGAAGTTCAACCCGAGCCCGGGTTCGGCGTAGATCGCAGGCCCCATCGTCCCGGTGTACATCCCGAAGTGCGAGCCGACGAAGAAGCTGACATAGTGCTTGATCGGCGCCACGTAATCGATCACGAAGGCGATCCCGCCGAAGTGGTCGTTGGTGCGGTGCATGTTCTCGTAATACGCCACGCCGCCGAGCCGCAGGTTCGGGTTGATCGAGACCAGGCCCTTACCGCCGACGCTGAAGCCGTTGTGACCGTTGACGCTGGTCGTATAGCCCGAGTAGATCTGCGCCGAGAAGCTCCGCGAATCCGTGTCGGCCGAGGCGGTACCAGCGGTAGCGAAGAAGACGGCGACCAGGGCGCCGAGGGCCAGCGATTTCCAGATTGTGTTGCTCTTCGTATTCATATCTCTCTCCATGCTCCAGGCGTTTCGTCGTGGGTGCCCCGTCGCTCGAGGCGCTGTCGCTCTGTCGCGACGATTGGCCATACAGCAAGCGCGATGCCAACTTTTGGAAAAAGAGCAACTGCTGGATATGACGGACGTTTATTTGAGCGTTGGCGATGGGGATCCAGATTTGGACAGGGCGCTGGCGCTATCCAGATTTGGACAGCATCCAGATTTGGACAGTCGGTTCTTCTTTTGTTTCAGGTAGTTGACAGTTGGACAGCCGATCGCTGATCAGCGCTGGATCGCGGCGAGATCGAGCTCGAAGAGCGCGGCGGGATGGACGAGGTTGAAGCGCTCGAGCACCTCGGGATGGACCTCGCCGATCACCCCGATCGGGGTCGCGCCATCCGCCGTCTCGACGACGATCGATGCCGCGCGTCCCTCGATGAAGGTCCCCTGCGACGCGGCGACGAAGCGAGCCGCGTACCCGAGCTCGCGCAGCAGCGCCTCGGCGACCTGTTTGATCTCGGCAAAACCTGCCTTGGCCGAGATGATCGCCGCCGCGGCGCGGTAGTAGTCGCGGGCTCCCGTCTCCAGCGTCGGGGCGAGCTCGGTGACGTGGCCGACCTCGAAGATCTGCTGCGGCAGGTCGTTGTGGGCGTTGAGCGACATCGTCTCGAGTAGGCCGGGCACCAGGCTTTCGCGGACGATGCTCTGCTCTTGGCTGACGGGGTACTCGATCACGACGTGGCTCTCGCTCGTCGGGATGCGCAGCTTCTCATAGGCGTTCTCGGGGCTTACCAGCATCAGCGTCATCACCTCCAGGAACCCCTGACCGCAGAGGATCTGGCGCGCCTTGGCGGCGAAGAGCTCGTTCGGATGCGCCTGGCCCACCGTCATCGAGCGCACGAGGCTCGGCACGAGGTTGTGGTAGCCGTAGGAGATCGCCGCGTCCTCCATCAGGTCGCGCTCGTGGAGGATGTCGTTGCGGTAGGCGGCGACGTCGACCTGCAGCGCGTCGCCGTCGATCGCGACGTCGTGACGCATTCGCCGCAACAGCTCGGCCAGCTCGTCCTCGGAAGGAGAGAAGCCGATCAGCTTGTTCGTTCGCGCCGCTGAGAGCGCTACACGCTGAGGCCGCAGGTCGGGCGTGGTCACCGTCTTCCCGTCGGGATACCGAATCTCGACCTGTTCGACGCGGATCTCGGGGCTCAGCTCGCAGAGCGAGGTGACGACGATGTTGAGTGTGCGATGGACGACGCGCTCGACCGTCCCGGTCACGTCGATGAAGAGATTGCGCGAACCGTGGTGCACGCGGGTCGCCTCACTATTGATGATCGGCGGCATCGAGAGGACGTTCCCCTCGGCGTCGATGAGCCACGGATAGCGCTCGTGGTGTTCGAGCAGATGGGCGTACGCCTTGCCTTTGGGGTGCTCGGCCAAGACCTCACGGGGCGACGAGGCGCGACCGTCGGTGACCCCGAGTGGGACGAAACGCGTCTGGTCGGGACCGATCGTCGTGTAGCGATAGGGGCCGCGGGTCGTATCCAGATCGTAGACCCCGATCGACGCGAGCTTGCGGTTCCGCCCGAGGGCCCAGTGCAGGTTCTCCTGCAGCTTCATCACGACGCGGATCAGATCGTCGTCGAAGGTGATTCCGTAGACGCGGGCGCAGGCGATGAACGGTCGGTAGGCTGCGTCGCTCTCGAGCAGCGGGTCGACGTCGACATGGGTCGCTGCTGCCTCGAGCGCGTAGCGCTGCAAGCCCGTCTCGAGCCCGAGGTAGCCGCGCACGCAGCGGGCGAGGCCGCCGACGTCGAAGATATCGGGGCGAACGGCGAGAAGCTCCATCCGCACGACGTCGATCGGATCGATCGCCCGCCGCTGCGCTTCGTCGCTGCGGAAATCGAAGCCGCACCGTTCGCAATAGGCGGGGGCGTCCTCGCTCTCGGTGACCTCGTTGATGTGGCCGCAGACCCCGCAGGAGAAGCGGGCCAGCGTGGCAAAGCCCTCGATGTCACAGCCCAGATGCTGTAGATGCTCGAGCAGCTGCTCGCGCTCGATCGCTCGGCCGATCAGACGGTTGAGATGGTCGACGGGAATTCCAATTACCGGCATAGGGGCACCTCACGCAGCCACTTGACATCTGACTGATAGATCTGGCGGATGTCGTCGAGTTCGAAGCGGAACATCGCCAAGCGCTCGAGGCCGAGGCCCCAGGCCAAGACCGGCGCGTGGCAGCCGAAGGGGATCGTCACCTCGGGCCGAAAGATCCCGGCGCCCCCCATTTCGACCCAGTCCTTGCGCTGCTCCATCCAGACGAAGACCTCGACCGAGGGCTCGGTGTAGGGGAAGAACGCCGGGCGAAAGTCGAACTTCTCGAAGCCCATCTTGCGGTAGAAGGCGCTGAGCGTGCCGAGGAGGTCGGCGAACGTGCCGTTCTCGTCGACGATAATCCCGTCGACCTGGTAGAAGACGGGCAGGTGTTTGTAGTCGATCGCCTCGCGGCGAAAGACACGGCCGACACAGAAGACCTTGCGCGGCCCGCTCGGATCGTCGGCGAGGGCGCGGATCGTCGCCGCCGTCGTGTGCGTCCGCAGCACCGCTTTCTGCGCCTTGTCGAGCTGCCAGCGATACTGCCAGCCCAGTGAGCCGCTCTCGCCACCGGTCTCGTGCGTGTCCTTGACCGTCTCGACCAGGTGCTTGGCGGGCAGGATCGTTCGCGACGGGCGACCGAGGTAGAAGGTGTCCTGCATCTCGCGCGCCGGGTGATCCTGCGGCTGAAACAGCGCATCGAAGTCCCAGAACGCCGACTCGACGTGGGGCGAATCGACCTCTGAGAAGCCCATTTGCAGGAAGACGTCGCGCGTCTCGTCGAGGACGCGGCGGAAGGGATGTGGCTTGCCGCCGTATTGCGGGGCGACGTCGAGGGCGACGTCGTAGCGTTTGAGCTCGACCTCGCGCCACTTCCCGCCGATCAGCAGCTCGCTGGTGAGCTGGGTCACCTCGATCAGCGGCTCGATCCCCGCTGCCCAACGCTCGCGGCCCTCGGCGGTCAGGGAGAGCCGACGGCGCGTGCGCTTCTTCTCGGAGAGGACGTCACGTCGCCCGCGGAGTAGGGCGAGCGCCTGCTCGAGAGGGAAATCTGCCGCCCCCTCCAGCTCGTCGAGCGTCGTCGCGCGGTCCATCTCGCGCAGTAGCGCGACGAGCCGCTCATCGACAGAGGGAACGTCCAGCGCCGCGCGACCCGCTTCGGTGAGTCCCAGCTCGCCCTTGTCCCGCTCGGCCCAGCCCTTCGTCGCCAGGTGCTTGATCGACTCACCAGCGCTCTTCTTGTCGAGTCCCGGCGCCTCCGCCAGCTTTGCGATCGGCAATCGCCCGCCGGCTGCGGCGATCGCCCGCAGCGACGAGCGCTCGGGAAAGCCGCTCTCCGCCAACTCTGCCCCGACCTTTCCGAGCCGTAGCTCGACGAAGCTCGACTCGTCGAGTGAGAGCCAGCCGCGCCCGGCAAGCATCGAGGCGGCGACCGTGACGTGTACCTGATCGAGCCCCGTGGCCTCGCAGACCTCTTCGAGTGCCTCGGAGGCCGGGCCGATGGTGGCGAGCCGCTGCATCACCTCGTATTCGTGCTGTGGTAGTTTCACATCGTCCTCGTTCGTGGTTGCACAAGCAGCACAAAGCCCTTCTTGTACCGCTTCACGGCGGTCAATTGCAAGGGCCAATGGATCGCCGAGGCGATCGCCCCGGGTCACCGAGATCGTGTACAATCGACCCGGTGGGTGCAGAACGGGGGACGAGGTGACTCGACGCGCTCGATCCGAGGCGAGCGACCAGACGCGGATCGCTCTGCTGCGCGGCATCAATGTCGGCGGCAAGAACAAGCTGGCGATGTCGATCCTGCGCGAGATCTTCGAAGAGATCGGCTGTCGTGCGGTGACGAGCTACATCCAGAGCGGAAACGTGGTCTTTCGCGCCGACCCCGAGCTTGCCGTCGGCGTTTCGCCGCTCATCTCACGGGCTCTCCGTGAGCGTTTCGGGCTCGCGGTTCCGCTCGTCACCCGCACATTGAGGGACTGGCGCGCGATGGTCGCCGCCAATCCGTTTCTCACGGCAAACCGAGACCCCAAGAAGCTCCACGTCGCCTTTCTCGCACAAGCGCCCGATGCCTCCCGGGTCGCGACCCTCGATCCCGATCGCTCGCCGCCCGACGAGCTCTCCGTCCGCGGCGCCGAGGTCTACCTCTACTGCCCCAATGGCATGGCGCGCAGCAAATTGACCACGACCTACCTCGACTCACGGCTGCAGACGACGAGCACGGTGCGCAATTGGAACACCATCCTCGCGCTTCTCTCCCTTGCCGAGAGCGCCGACGCGACGTGACTCATCGCGTTCCCGTCGTGACAGCCGAGTGCTCGAGCTGAAGCGAATCTTCGACGTGCGGGAGGTTCGTCTCGAAGCCGTTGATCGGGTCTCGAGATTCATCCGGCGGGCTTGCGGCGGCGGTACCAGAGCAGGGCGATCGCGCCGAGGTAGACGGCGTTCGGGAGCCAGCCGGCGACGAGCGCGGAGACGTGACCCGAGCCGGCGAGGGCGTCGCCTGCGCGCAAGAGCAGGTAGTAGGCGAATACGACGACGGCGATCAACGGCACGACCCACTCCCGTCCGCGGCCGCTGATCCGATAGCTCAAGAGGATCGTCAGCGCCACGAAGAGCAGGACCCCGGGCGGCAGGCTGAAACGCTTGGTCAGCTCGAGCTCGAGCCGAATCGTCGGTTGGCGCGCCGCCTTCCGGCGGGCGATCGCGCGCCGCAGCTCCTCGGGCGTCAGCTGTTGCGTGTCGCGCTCGACCTTGAAGCGCCCCCGCAAGAGAGCGCGCAGATCGAGCACGTAGATCAGCTCGCCGAAGCCCATCCGTTGGTAGCTCGCGCGGTCGCGCTCGAGGCGGTGGAGCTCACCGCGCTCGAGGCGCAGCTGCACCCGGCCACGAATCTTCGTCGGGCGAATCGAGGCGCGCTGCGAGGTGACCAACAGCGCCATCCGCTTGTCTCGTCCATCGTAGAGCATGACGTTGCGCAGGCCCCCGCTCTCCCGTGCGGCGAAGTAGATCGTCAGGTTCTTGTCGAACTGGTTGAAGATCCGCGGTTTGAGGCCGCTCGTCATCGTCCGCAGCGCGACACGAACGGCGAGTCGTTCGAGGAGCACGACCGAGCGCGGTCCGAGGTAGGCTCCAGCGTAGAACGAAAGCCCGGCGCCGAGCAGGGCGACGGCGATCGGCACGAGCATCAAGCGCAACGGTCCGACGCCGAAGCCATCGAGGACCTGCAGCTCTCCGTCGGCGGCGAGCCGCGAGAATGCGACGAACGAGCCCACGGTCAGCGCGAGCGGAATGATCAACACCGACAGCGGTGGCAAGAAGAGCAGGGTGAACCAGAGCAGCTCCTGCACCGAGACGCCGAGGCGCACCGCGTCTGGACCGAAGCGCAGCAGCTGGAGGACGAAGATCAGCGCCAAAAAGCCGAACAGAGCGCTGAGCGTCGGCTTCGCCAGCTCGCGGAGAATATAGCGGTGGACGAGCATCGATGAGGGTCAGCTGCGCTCGAGCGCGCGCCAGGCGATGTCACGCCGGACACTCATGCCGTCGAAGCTGATCGATTCGATCGCGCGGTATGCGTTGGCGACGGCCTCACGGTAGTCCGCACCCCGTGTGGTCACGCCGAGGACGCGTCCGCCGCTGGTGAGCACCTGCGTGCCCTCCCGTCGCGTGCCGGCGTGAAACACCACGCCGTCTGGCAGCTCGCAATCGGCGGGAAGCCCTGCGATCGGGAGCCCGGTGCGCGACGACTCGGGGTAGCCCTCTGAGGCGAGGACCACGCAGACCGCGGGCTCTGGGCTCCAGACGAGCGTCGTTCCCTCGAGCGACCCCGTCGCCGCGGCGTAGAGCGCGGGAAGGAGATCGCTCTCGAGGCGCAGCATCAGCGGCTGTGTCTCTGGGTCGCCGAGGCGGACGTTGAATTCGAGGACCTTCGGGCCGTCGGATCCGATCATCAGCCCGGCATAGAGGAAGCCGTTGAGGGGTCGGCCCTTGGCGCGCATGCCGTCGACGACGGGGCGGATCACCCGTTCGAGCACGCGCGCTTCGAGGGCCGCGTCGACGACGGGGGCGGGGCTGTAGGCGCCCATGCCGCCGGTGTTCGGCCCGCGATCGCCGTCGTACGCCGCCTTGTGATCCTGTGACGCGGCGAGGGGCACGATCGCCCGGCCATCGGTGAGGACGATGTACGAAGCCTCCTCGCCGTCGAGGAACTCTTCGATCACCACGCGTCGCCCTGCCGCGCCGAACCGACCGTCGTGCATCGCCTCGCGCAGCGCCGCCTCAGCGGCCTCCTGGGTCGGACAGATCGTCACACCTTTTCCGGCGGCGAGCCCATCGGCCTTCACAACCAGCGGTAGCGGGTGCCCGGCGAGGTAGCTCAGAGCGGCCTCGATCCGGTCGAAACTGGCGAAGCGCGCCGTCGGCACACCGAGCTCTCGCATCAATTCCTTGGCGAAGCTCTTGCTCGCCTCGAGCTCCGCCGCTGCGCGGTTTGGCCCGAGCGCGGCGATCCCCGCCGCGCGCAGGCGATCGGCGAGCCCCAAGGTGAGGGGTTGCTCGGGCCCGATCACGACGAGATCGATCGCTTCGCGCTCGGCAAGCCCGACGAGCGCGTCGACGGCGTCCGCGGCGATCGGCACGTTCTCGGCGACCGTCTCGGTGCCGGCGTTACCCGGCGCGCAGTAGAGCCGTGTCAGTTGCGGCGAGCGCGCGATCTTCCAGGCGATCGCGTGCTCGCGGCCTCCCTGGCCGACGACCAGAACCTTCATCGTATCGGTCCTCGGGTCAATGACGGAAGTGGCGCC
>JAGQJP010000874.1 GCA_020430585.1 Myxococcales bacterium
AAGAACGCCCCGTCGACGCCGACCTTGCCCGGGCCATCGAGGATGTAGATCCCCGCCGAGCCGCCCTTGACCGAGAAGGTCAGCGTACCGCCATCGCCGACGGTGATCGCGTTGCCCGTCACCGCGTCGCGATAGGTCCCGCCCTTGACGTTCGAGACGCTGATCGTCGCGTCGCCCTGGACCAGCCCGACGACGGCGACGTGCTCGCCGTCGTTGTAGTCGCGGATGAACTGGATGTGGTTGTCCGACTCGCCGATCGAGCGCATCACGCCCCGCTGCAGGGCGAGCGAGGCGCGCCGAATCTGGTTCAGGCGCTTGACGTGCTTGGCGAAGGGATGGTTCCGCGTCGCGTCGATGGTCTCGGGCAGCAGGTGATCGCCGAAATAGGCGCGCCCCGAGTCGTCGTGGGGCGCCGTCGGGCCGTCGATCTCGAGGCCCGCCTTGAAACGGATCTCGGTGCCGTAGAACAGCGCGGGGATCCCGCGGATCGTGAAGATGAAGTTCAGCGCCGCGGCGAGCGCGTTGTCCGAGCCGTTGAAGCGGAACTTCCAGTCG
Organism: Myxococcales bacterium; assembly: GCA_020430585.1. GTDB lineage: Bacteria > Myxococcota_A > UBA9042 > JAGQJP01 > JAGQJP01 > JAGQJP01. Next base: position 556 of record JAGQJP010000874.1, read on the forward strand.
TTCTGCGGGCCGATGTCGTGGTTGTCGAGGAAGGTCACGAGCTTGGTCGCGTCGCCGTAGACCCAGTCCTTCGCGAAGACGCCGCCCATCCCGCCGAAGCGCCCCTGGGAGAGGTTGTCGCGAAACGTGCCGAAGAGGGCAAAGTCGAGCACCGAGAAGCCCGAGTCGTCGTCGCCGCTGCCGCAGGGGTCGCTCGTCGTGCGGGTGTACCACCAGGGGCGGATCTCGGCGGGGCCGTTGTCCGAGGGATCGAGGCAGTCGTTACCGAAGTGCGGCCCCTTGACCAGGTTCTCGCCGAAGACGAAGAGCCCGGGCTTGTGCGCCTTGAGGGCGTCGACGTACTCGAGCAGGTTCGAGCGCTCGATGTGCTTGACCGTATCGACCCGCAGCGCGTCGACGCCCATGTCGAGGTAGCGTTTGTAGGCGTCGATCAGATAGGCCTTCACCGTCGGGTGCTCGGTGTTCAGGTCGACGGTGTCCCCCGCGAGGTGCTTCTGCTGCAGCGACTCGGGGTTCTCCCAGTCTCCGCCCTGGATGTAGCCCTTCTGGTGGTACCAGACGGGATCGAGCTTGTCCGGCTGCATCGCGAAGAAGTGATTCGGGTCGTGGTTGTTCCAACCGCCGAAGCCGCTCGGTTTGATCGGGTCGCCGCAGACGGGACAGTTGATCTCGAGGGAGGCGTCGGGGTCGAACGTCTTGAAGACCTCTGGCGCCAAGGGGTTGTCGTCGTCCTCGCGGTTCGGCGATTTGTAGTCGCCCAGGTGCGTCTTATAGGGGTAATTCGGGTTGGACGAGGGGAAGGCGCCGCTCTGCTTGTAGTACTTGATCGGCGCCCGCAGATTGTGGACCTTGCCGCGGATCCCGTAGTTCGAGGTGTGGTTGAAGACCACGTCGAGGACGATCCGGATCCCCCGCTTGTGGGCCTCGCAGACGAGATCCTGGAACGTGGCGCCGGGCGACTCGAGGCGCGGGTCGACCGCGTTGAAGTCGTAGGCGTGGTAGCCGTGATAGTCGAGGCCGCTGCGGTTGGTGACGATCGGCGTGATCCAGATCGCCGTGAAGCCGAGGTCGTCCTTGATGTAGTCGAGGCGCTCGATCAACCCCTTGAAGTCGCCGCGCCAGGTCGGATCGCCGAGGACGATCCGGTCGCGGTTGTAGTAGTCGTTCGAGGGATCGCCGTTGTAAAAGCGCGTCGTGATCAGAAAGTAGATCGTCTCGTCGCGGAAATCCGAGGGCGGCAGGTCGGGACAGTCCGCGGGTTTGACGACGTCGATTCCGAGGGTGTCGGGCGCGCCGCCGTCGTCCGTCAGATCGGGGGACAGACTGCCGTCTTGCCCACCGACATCCGCCGGAGAGCCGAGATCGTCGCTGTCGGCCGGCGGATCGAGGTCATTCGAGCTGAGGTCGGTCATCGTGCCTCCATCGACTCCGCCAGAATCGGTCGGTTCGAGGGCGTCGGCTGTCGCGGCGCCGTCGTTGGCGATGCTGTCGTTGGGTTCGGCCGAGTCGGTGGCGATCTGCGCGTCGAGCGTCGAATCGGGCAACGTCGCCGTGGCGTCCGGGGTGGTGAAGAGGTCACCGAAGTCGACGGCTCGCGGATTGTCACCATCACAGGCGAGCGGGGCGCCGAAAAGAGTGAACGAGAGGAGAAAGATTGCGAGCAGCTGGCGTGACATGCGAGCCTCCATCGCCCTCGTCGGGCTCGTACGGCGGCATCGTACCAAACTCCGCGCCCCGACGCCATGCTTTACGGCGTCGAATAAACACAAGCGTGCGATGGCGATGACTCGCACCGACGGCGGGCGCCACGGAGCGGACGCGCGAGCTGCTGAAACAACATCTTGAAAGCGCGACGGAAATGGGCCACAATACGACCCAGCTCCGGCGTCGACCGACGCCGCTTTTCGACCGTGAGGAGAAAGATGGAACCGACGCCAATCGATCGTCTCGACGCGATCGTCGCCGAACTACAAGCCAAGAAAGATGAATGGGCGACGCTGCCGATCCCGCAACGCCTCGACCTCTTGCGGCGCTGCCTCGAGCACGCGATGGCCGCCGCCGAAGGGCTCGTGCGCGCCTCGTGCAAACACAAGGGGATCGCCTTCGACGCCCCGGTCTCGGCAGAAGAGTGGCTCGCAGGGCCCGTGGTGATCGTCCGCAACCTGCGGCTGTTGCACGAATCGCTGAGCCAGATCCGCGATCACGGGCGTCCTCAGCTCAGACCCGGGAGCTCGCGACGACGCGCCGATGGGCAGCTCGTCGTCGAAGTCTTCCCCCAGGGCTTTCTGGACAAGCTGCTGTTCGCCAAGCTGCGAGCCGAGATCTGGATGCAACCCGGCGAGACCGAAGCGTCGATGCTCGAATCGATGGCCTGGGTCTACCGCGACCTCGCCTCGCAGAAGGGAAAGGTCGCGCTGGTCCTCGGGGCGGGGAACGTCTCGAGCATCGGGCCGATGGACGTGCTCTACAAGCTCTTCGTCGAGAACCAGGTCTGCGTGCTGAAGATGAACCCGGTCAACGAATACACCGGGCCCCACGTCGAGGCGAGCCTCAAGCCGCTGGTCGACGCGGGGTATCTGCAGGTCGTCTACGGCGGCGCCGACGTCGGTGCGCATCTCGTGCACCACGCGGGCGTCGACGAGATTCACATCACGGGCTCCGACGCGGTACACGACATCATCGTCTGGGGCCCACCGGGTGAGCAGGCGGAGAACAAAGCGAACAACGCGCCGAAGCTGACCAAACCGATCACCTCCGAGCTCGGCTGTGTAACCCCTGTGATCGTGCTCCCCGGCAACTGGAGCGAGAAAGAGCTGCAGTATCACGCCGAGAACGTCGCGACGATGGTGGCGAACAACGCCTCCCACAACTGCAACGCCGCCAAGACGATCCTGACCTGGAAAGGTTGGGCCCAGCGCGAGAGCTTCCTCGCTCGAATTCAGGAGATCCTCTCCTCGGTCCCGCCGCGTGTGACCTATTATCCGGGCTCGGACAAGAAGTACGACGGCTTCCTCGAGGCGCACCCCGAGGCGAAGGCCCTCGCCTCGCGCGGCGAAGGCAAAGTGCCCTGGACGGCGATCTTCGGCGTCGACGCACAGAACGCCGACGACGTCGTCTTCACCCGCGAGGCGTGGTGCGGCGTGATCGCCGAGGCAGCGCTCGAGGCCAAAGACGAAGACGAGTACGCCTCGGCGGTCGTCGATTTCGCCAACGACAAACTCTGGGGCACGCTGAGTTGCGTACTCGTCGCCGATCCCGCGACGCAGCGACGACTCGGCGCGGGCTTCGACGATCTCGTCGCCAGGCTGCGCTACGGCACCGTCGGCGTGAATGCCTGGGGCGCGTTGAGTTACGCGTTCGCGATCACCACCTGGGGCGCCTTCCCGGGTCACTCCCTCGACGACATCCGCAGCGGAATCGGCGTAGTCCACAACACGCTCATGTTCAAGAACCCCCAAAAGACGGTGATCTGGGCCCCCTTCACGATCGCCCCCAAGCCCCCGTTCTTCGTCACGCACCGCAACGGCCACCAGGTGGCGAAGAAGATGTTGCAGTTCGAGTACAGCCCATCGTTTTGGAAATTCCCGGGGATCGCGATCTCCGCTCTCGGCGGCTGACCGCAACGATGCGCAATCGGCTCGGCGGCCTCTGACCCGCGCTCGGGCTCATGGACGCGGGCCGAGCTTCGGCGTCGGGCCTGGCTTTCGCGGCTGGGGGCCGAGCTTCGGAGTCGGGCCTGGCTTTCGCGGCTGAGGGCCGAGCTTCGCTGGGCTCTTTTTGCGCGGCGAGTCGCGGAGCAGCTGCCAGGCGAGCACCAGTCGCGCCACGTCACGGACCGCGATCACGAGCTTTGCGCGGGCGACGTCGTGGTCGAGGCGAAAGCGCGTCTCCCCCAAGGCGTCGCCGAAACGCTCGAGGTCCGAGAGCGTCACCTCGAACGGGAGGCTCAGCGTTGGGTTCTTCGCGAGCCCGAGACGCAACTTCTGCCAGGCGGCGCGTGAGACGTCGAGCAGCTCGTTGAGCTGATGCATGGCCTTGTCGAGGCGCTTCGGCGGCACGGTCATCAGCAGCTCGAGCTCATCGCGTCGCGCGCCCACCGCGAAAACGACGTCGCGCAGCTCGCTCGTTCGGCCGATCTTGAACGCCGCGGACCCTTGAAAAAAGAGCATGTGGTCGACCATCGAGAGCGCCCGCTCCAGCTTGGCGATGGCGAAACCATCGTCATCGTGCCAGAGCGCTTTCCGCTTGCCCTTGAACACATCGATCGCCTCGCGCAAGCTGTGCTTGCGGTCGCAAACCACGGCATAGCCGTCGAGCAGTGCCATGCTGCCACCGCCGCTCGTGCGTACCTGGATCGAGACCCCCTCGTGGACCGAATCCTTGACGAAGCGCTCCGAGACGATAGCGCGCGGTGAGACCGCGAAACAGGCGACATCGGGCCCGCTGAAGCGCATCCAGAGGACCACTCGACTGGTCTTGCGCGGATCGAAGCCGACCTCTTTGGTGAAGCTCGCGATCATCTCGTCGTAGCTGGCGAGCTTGCCGATGCGCAGCGCCGTCTTCAAGCTCGGAAAGAGCTCGCGTACGAGCGCCAGAAACGGCGGCGTCGAGAGCGACAGCACATACTCGGTGTCCTTCGGTTGGGCATTCGGCATCGGCAGCGGCGGTAACACCGCTGGGCGGCGGGGCAGCGTGAACGATACCAACGGAGCCCCGTTCTTTGGGCCGCGAGCGATCGGTTGGCGAATGTCGGCGGTGCGCTTCGGCGAGCGGTAGAAGATCCGGTGGGTGATCGCCAACAACGAGATCACGACGAGCTTGGCAGGGGGCAAGGCGAGGGAGAGTCGAATGGCGTCGCCGCGACGGACAAAAATCGCCGCACCGAAGGCGTCGTAGAAACGCGTGATGTCGCTGGCCGTGAGCCCCACCCTCTGCAACAAGAGCACGCTCGTCTGCAGAATCGCCCGCTGCCCGCGCAAAACCCCACGGACAGAGCGCAGCCCCTCGTCGAGAGCCGCCAATTGAGTCGCGGCGCGAACCGCGTCGGTCTCGGCGACGAGCCGCAGCCCGCCCGCGTCGATCGTCGCCGCGATGGGCACGTTGCGCAACGCCTCGTACGTCGGGCTAGCGACGAAGCGGAGAAGCTCGTTGGCCGCCAAGTAGAAGCGAACGGGCGCGTCGGGGAGCAGACGGTAGAGGCGAGCGAAGCTCTGCCAGCGTGCGCTCGCCGTCAGGTCGCGCGCCCGGCCGAGATAGACGTCGATCACGGCGCGCGCCGCAAAGGCGCGCTCGCAGACAACGCCCCAGCCCTCGGCGACGACGAGGTATCCGACGCCGCTCCGCCGGCGGGCGAACTCGCGCCCGTGATGACTGCCAAAGGGCGCAAAGGACCGCACGTCGACCGCGGAGAGAGGCGCGGCAAAGCAGAAGATCTCGCTCGAGCCGACCCCGAGCCAACTCACCAGCGTCTTGGTCTTGTGCAGGTCGATCCCGATCGTCTGGCGGAACGCGGTGAGCATCGCCTCGAGCCCGATCAGTCGGCGGTCGCGAAGAACGTCGAGGCCGAGCCAGCGCAGCACGCCATCGAGCCCCGACAAGAGTGCCAGCGCCTGGGGAACATCGACGACGCCGAGCAACTCGACGCTCTCGGGAACGAGTCGCATCGGAAGCGGCAACCGCAACACCCGGGGCGTCGTCGGTGCCCGCAGCTGCCGATCGGGCTCGTCGGACGGCCCCTCTTTGGTACAGTGAAGCGCCGAGAGTGCCACGGTGGCGACGAGCCAGAGACGCAGGAGGCGACGAACCATCGATAGCTCCGTGCTCATGGTCTCGACCATACCACGGCCTCCTGGGCGCGGCGCCGAATGATCGACGGAGGCGGCGTCGGACGCGCTCATTTCGTCTTTGGTTGCCAGGCGCTTCCATTCCAGATCAGCACCTGTCGGGTCGCGCTCAGCTTACGCTCGAGGCGTCCATGCTTGCGCGACCAGGCCTCGTCCCAGGTTCCGTCTCGATCGACGTCGAGCTTCGCGCGATCCCAAGTCCCGTCCCCGTCATCGTCGTAGAGGTTGGCTTTGCAGCTCGTTGTCCCGAGCGCGTCTTTGCGCTTCTTCGCGTTTGCCCGCGTGGCCATCATCCGCCGCACCTTCGTCAGACAATCCGACTTGTCCGATCGAGGTGCTGGAGCTCGTGGCGCGACGGGATCTCGGGGCGTCGGCGCGGGAGGGTTGCGAGGAGGGTCGGGAGCGACGGGATTTCGCGGTGTCGGCGCCGGATCGCCCGGGTCGGACTCGCGCTTGCGCTCGTTTTGCGGCGATTGGAGCTCCGAGGGAGCCTTCGGAGGGCGCGACGCGTAATAGGCAACCGCGACGACCGCCCCGACGACGACGACGGCGACGAGGGTGTTGCGAACGATCTGGTAACGCACGAACATCGGCTTCACTCCGCTGCGGTGTGCATCGGGAGGGAGCGCGGCACGCCGTCGATCATCCCCCGATGGATTGGAACCGTACAGTTGCAATAGCGATACGGGCACGGCTGGGCCTGGTCGAGCAACTGGATGCCCTCGACGAAGGACCCGAGCTCGGCGTAGCGCCCGCCGTGGCGACTCGCCGGGTAGCAGCGATAGGCGCGGCCGCTCGATTTGATCACGAGATAGCGGCTGCCCGCGGCGCAGAGGCGTCCCTGGAAGTTGGGGGCGATCTCCCCCGTCAGGTTGTGACCGCCGAGGGCCAGCAACAGCTCGCGGTCGTGAGCGTCGTA
>JAGQJP010000875.1 GCA_020430585.1 Myxococcales bacterium
CCCCTGGACGCGGGCCTCCGAAAGAGCGCATCTTTGCGCCCAGCCTGCCCCAAACCGGTCACGCCAGCAAGTGTCGCTTGCCAATTGTCAAGAAGTCGTGTAGATCCGAGCGCCAGAGGAACGTTGAATCGGGTGTCCGTAGTATATGGCACGCTCTCAAATACGATTTTCCAGCGAAGCATCCTTCGTCCCAGGCGATACGTCGAGCACCACTGCGACCAGCGCAAGGCGGCGGCAAGCGGCGCTGAATCTGACCAAACAGAGTCAAGACCTCGCGGCGCCGGGTCAGAAGCGCTCGCAGATCGCCAAGGGTGCGCTGACCGTGGCGGCGCTCACCTCTCTGGCGGCTTTGCTCGCGTTGTGGGCCAGTCAGCTCGGTGGCTGACCGTTTGGGTTGCCGCAACCTGGCGATGAACGGCTCGCGTCTCCTGCTTCTCGCTCTCGTTCTGCTCCTTTTCGCGCCCAACGCCGACGCGCGCCGCCGACACAAACGACGACGTGGCGCATACGTCTGTGGGCGTCGTTACGCGCTGACCACGATATCGATCACCTGCTCACGCCCGACACACCACTCACTGCGCGGCGTCGGCCGCTTCTCTCAGCTGCAGACGCTGAATATTCTGGGCACGCAGGTTCGCGACCTGGCTCCGTTGAGGCACTGCTCGTCGCTGACCACGCTCAACCTCTTTCGGCTGAAAGGCAAGATCGACCTCGAACCGCTGCGACACGTCAAAACACTCAAGCAGCTGTCGGTGGCGCGCACGACGCTCTCCGACCCGAACCAACTCGGGGTGCTGACGGGGCTGATACAGCTCGACCTGCGAGGTGTTCCCCTCACCGACCTGCGATTCATCGCGGCGCTACGTCAGCTCGAGAGCTTGGCCCTCGAGGAGGCGGGAGTCCACGACCTCACCCCGCTCCGAGGGCTGGTGGGCTTGCACACGCTCGACCTCTCGGCCAACCCCGTCGTCGACCTCGCTCCGTTGCGATCGCTGACCGGACTTCGTTCGCTGACCCTCGCGAATACGTCGGTCACCTCCCTCTCCGCCCTCGCGGCGGCGACGAAGCTCGAAATCCTCGACATCTCGGGAACGCGGATCGCCAGCGTCACAGCCCTGACGAACCTACACGAGCTGCGATCGCTCACCGCCCGCAATGCGCCCGTCACCGACCTCGCGCCGCTCGCGGGCCTGAAGAAGCTCCGCGTGCTGCAACTCTCGGGGACGCGGGTCACCGATCTGGCGCCGCTTCGAGGCCTCGGCGGGCTCGAGGAGCTGTTCCTCTCGCGGACGACGATCGCTCGCATCGACGCCTTGGCCGCGTTGAAGCGGCTGCACCAGCTCGATCTGTCCCGCACCGCGGTGCGCGAGCTCGCGCCGCTCGGCCAGCTGCCGATGTTGCAGCACCTCGACGTTCGCCAGACGAAGGTCGTGGCCCTCGGCAGCAGCTGCCCTTCGCCCTCGCTGATGCGGCTGCGGATCGACGGCACGGCGATCACCTCGATCGCCGTCCTCGCCCGCTGCGCCGAGCTGACAGAGCTCAGCGCCGTCGGGCTGAAGCTCCCGCCATCGGAGATCGCGGCGCTCCAGAAGGCGCGTCCTCGGATCCAGCTGCGTCTCACAGCCGATCCCGATTGACGCCGCGGCCCCGGGCGACGAATCAGTTGGCGTTGCGGTGGCGGAAACCGCGAAAGAGCGTCAAGAAGATGATCTTCAGATCGAAGAGCAGGGACCAATTCTCGATATAGTGCAGGTCGTACTCGATCCGCTTCTCGAGCGACGAATCGCCCCGCCAGCCGTTGATCTGCGCCCAGCCCGTAATCCCTGCCTTGATCTTGTGCCGCAGGTTGTAGCGTGGAATGCGCTCCTTGAACTGCTCGATGAAGACGGGCCGCTCGGGCCGCGGGCCGACGACGGACATCTCGCCGCGCAGCACGTTGACGAACTGGGGCAGCTCGTCGAGGCTGCTCCGCCGCATCAAGCGTCCAAGGCCCGTCGCCCGTTGGTCGGCGTTGGTGTTCCAGACCGGTCCATCGCGCTCGGCGTCGACGGGCATCGAGCGAAACTTGAGCATCTCGAAGCGCCTGCCGTCGAGCCCCATCCGCTCTTGTCGATAGAAGATCGGTCCGCGCGAGCTCAGCTTGACGGCGATCGCCAACAGCAGATAGAGCGGCGAAAAGATGAGAAGGAACGCCAGGGCGAAGAGAACGTCGAAGATCCGTTTGGCGACGGCGTTGATCCCGACCAGCGGGCTTTCGACGAGATTGATCACGGGTAGCCCATCGAGGGACTCGATCGAGGCGTTCATGAAGAGGTCGAATTGAAACAGGTCGGGGATCACGCGAACCGTCAGGTGTTCACTGGAGAGCGTCTGGAGGATCTGGCGGATCGCGCCGAAGCGTTCGTAGGGCAGCGCGATCGCGACCTGATCGACGCGCTCGTCGGCGACGAGACGGGAGAGATCGGCGAGGGCTCCCAACCGCGGTGGTGCCTCGGTGTCCGCGCTCTCGGGCTCTTCGCCGTCGTCGATCCAGCCGATCACGCGCAGCCCGACCCAGGGGTTGGCGGCGATCCGTTCGGCGAAGCGCTGGGCCACATCGGTGTTGCCGACCAGCAGAACGCGCTTGACCCCGACGCCGCGCTCAAATCGCCGAACCACGACGCGGCGCGCCACAAAACGCGCGATCAATAGCGCGCCGAGGTCCAGAGGGACGAAGATCACGATCAACAGGCGGCTGAATTCGATGTCCCGATAGAAGAAGCTGAAGATCGCGAGCAGACCGACGGAGACGGCGACGGCCTCGACCAGCGCCACGCTCTCGCGGCCGAGACCCCGCAGGCGTTCGGGCTCATAGAGGCCAAAGGCCTGGAGCGCGAGGCTCCAGATCGGGAGGATCGCCGCCAGGGAGGCGAGATAGAACTGAAACGGCGGCCGCCCTTTCGTGATCGGTAGCAGCCCGAGATCGAAGCGCAGCCAGTACGCGCCGACCCAGGCGAGGGCCGTCAACCCGAGATCGATCAGCCAGAGCAGAAGTTGTAACGCCTCGACATGTTTCTTCAATCGTACGCACGGCCCCGGGTGCTAGCTGCCCGCGCCGACCCAGTAGTCGCCCTCGGGGGTGACCTCTTTTTTCCAGACGGGCAGGATCTCCTTGATCCGATCGATCGCATACTCACACGCGTCGAACGCCGCGGCCCGATGCGCGGAGGAGACGGCGATCACGACGGCGCGCTCGCCGACCTCGAGGTGCCCGACGCGATGATGAATCGCCGTAGACGTCCCGGGCCAGCGCTCGTCGATCTCATCGGCGATCTGTGCCAGCTTCTTGAGCGCCATCGTGCTGTAGGCTTCGTACTCGAGATAGCGCACCGCCCGCCCCTTCGAGTGATTTCGGACGACGCCCTCGAAGATCACCACCGCCCCCGCCTCGGCACGCTCCACGACGGCGCGCACGACGTCGCTCGAGAGCGGTGATTCGCTGATCGCGAAGCGCTCGGGCGCGCCGCCGGCGACGGGCGGAATCATCGCCACGGTGTCGCCGTCGGCCAAAACCGTCTCCAGCGGCCGAAACTCTTCGTTCACCGCGAAGCGGCAGATCCGCGGAAGGCCCTCGAGCGCTGGATGGCGTGCGAGGAGCGCGCCGATCAGACTTCGCACCGTCGCCCCCTCGGCGATCGCCACGCTCTCGTCGGTCAAGCCGGTCCGCTCGCGACAGATCGCGAAGTAGCGAACGTGTACGGTTCCCATCGCCCTCCTCCCGCCGTGTCGACTCAGCCTGGAGGCCAGGTCAACGGGCGGCCGCCGATCACGTGCAGATGCAGGTGCGGTACGGTCAAGCCGCCGTCGACGCCGACGTTGAAGACGAGTCGATAGCCGCGCTCGGCGATCCCGTCCTTCGCCGCCACCTGATTGGCCACGTAGACCAGGTGTCCCACCAACTCGCGCTGTTCGGGCCCCATCGCCTGGGCGCTCTCGAGGTGCTCTTTGGGTACCACCAAGATGTGCGTCGGGGCCTGGGGGTTGACATCGCGGAACGCCAAGCAGAGATCGTCCTCGTAGACGATGTCCGCTGGAATCTCGCGCCGAATGATTTTGCCGAAGATCGTGTCGGAGCTCATCAGATCCTCCTGTCGTCCCGCTTATATCACATCCGGGTGGCGCGCGGTTGTCAAGTCGAGGTCGCACGTGCGGTCGACGATCGTCCGAACGAAGGGCAGTCGCGGGTGTTGGGGCTGGGAAACGTTTATGCATAATTTTGCATAAATATCTTGAAATCGGTCCAACGCTCTGCCACGATGATCCCATGAACGAGCTGACCCAGCGTGTGCTCTACTCGCTGTTCCGCGCCGCGGCGCGAACGGCACGACACCTCGAGGTGCCGATGCGGGACTTCATCCGGCTCGCCGAGCTGGCGTACTACCACGAGCAACGCGCCCAGGGGCTGACGATGCGCGAGCTGAGCGAGCGCCTGACACTCTCGATGCGTAAAATCGCCTTGCTCTCGAAAGAGCTGAAGCAGAACTTCTTCGACCCCGAGCGCCAGCACGACCTGCCGCGGCGGATCGAGTTCATGCTCTGGGCCGAGCCGCTCAGCCACGCGCGGATCGTCCAGGCGCTGCCCGAGCTGCCGCGCGACGAGATCGACGACGCCATCGAGCGGTTGCGCCGCGACGGACGGATCGAGAGCAGCGACGAGCGGACGCCGCGCCTGCGCCTTACGACGGGCGCGACACGACTCCAGAACGAGGCGCTCTGGACGCGCCTGGGAGGCCTGAACAGCCTGGTCTCGAACCTGGCGCACACCGTCCTCGATCGCTTCTTCCGCCGAGAGCCACGGAGCCTGGCGCGTACGCTCGCCCTCCGCGTGCGGCAGGCCGACCAGCATCGCCTTGCCGCGTTTTACGAAGGGACGATCTGGCCCTTCTTTCGCGAGCTCGACCGCGCCGCGACCGACGCCGGCGACGATCCGACGGTCTCGATCGCCGTCAGCTATTTCTACGGACCTTACGAGTTCCAGGGGTGCGAGCTCGTTCACGAACAAGAGGACTGAGATGACACAGACGAACCGGACAACACCACGAGCCCGCCGCCATCGGTCGCGGTGCGCCCTCGCCTTCTCGCTGACCCTCGGCCTGCTCCTCTTCGGCTGCTCGTCGAGTCCGCCGCCACCGGGTTCGACGACCTGCGGGAGCGGACAGTTGCTCTCCAAAGGTGGCGCGATCTACTGCGTCTATCACAGCTCGATCATCGAAGACGGCTTCCACTGCCCGACGGCTTTCCCCTTCGAGCAGTCGCTGGCGGGCTACACGATCTGCAGCCAGGGCACGCTGCCCGACGACTTCGCGATAGCCGACGCCGACCTCGGCTGCAACCAGGCCAAGGGCAGCTGCTGCACGAGCGGAGGTACCGGCCCGAGCGAGCCGATCTGCTTCAAGGGCAACTTCGTATGCCCGAGTGGCGCGACGCTCGTCAGCGACGCGAGCGATCCCCTCTGCGCATTGAGCCAAAAGCGAGTGACGCTGACCCAGAGCGTAACACTGAGCAGCGAAGCGGCGTTCGTCACGCGGATCGCCGATCTGAGCGCCGAGATTCAGGCGAGCGACGGCTGGGGCTGCGCCGAGGTCGATCTCAGCTCGATTCAGTTGCGCCTGACGACCAGCGACAGCGCCTTCACCTCGATGCGATTGCAGATCGGCCTCAACGCCGTGAATGCCCCGTCGCCAGCGCGATTGCTCGCCGTCAGCGAACCGATCGGTCCATCGCCCACGTTCACCAGCGGCGCACCGGTCGCGCTCTCGGCGATCCTCAACGGGGTGCTCTTCGTTCGCGACCACCTGCTCTTGGGGCAGCCCATCGAGGTGAGCTACACCCTCGCCCCCCAATCGGTGACCTCACCGGCGCAGTTCGACTTCAGCGTCACCTTCGTGCTGCACAAAGACGCGTCGGCCTGCCGACCGCCCTTCCTCAGCGAAAGCGACGCGACGAAGGTCAACTGTACCGATCTGCTCAGCACCGTCGACGCCCTCGAAGCTTCGATCGCCGCGACGTGCCAGCAGGACAGCGACTGCATCCTCGTCGGTGGCAACAGCTCGTGTGACTGTAACAACATCCTCAAACGCGACTCGGGCGTCGGCGTCAACAAAGAGGCGGAGGCGACGCTCCTCGCCCTTTGGACGACCTATCAGAGCGCGACGTGCGACGCCCAGCACATGGGAATCTGCGACGCGCTCCCGATCCCGGGGGTCGCCTGCGAGAACTTCCGCTGCACGACGAGCCTGGTGGGGGGTAGCTGTCTGATGCCCTGAGCGCCCGGTTTCTGCCGTTGCGCCGCTTTGGCGCAGCCGGTATAATGGCGCCCACTACCAAGGAGCGCCGCGTGGAGCTGCCGATCACCCCATCCTTCGACGAGTTCGTGAGCCGCTGCGCCCAGGGCAACGTGATCCCGATCTGGACCGACGTGGTCTGCGACCTCGACACCCCGGTCTCGGCATTCTTGAAAGTCGCCCGCCACTCGCCGAACCACTTCCTCCTCGAGTCGGTCGAAGGCGGTGAGAAATGGGGTCGCTACAGCTTCATCGGCGTCGATCCGCCCGTCGTCTTGCGCTACCTGAACGGCGCCCTCGAGATCACCAAGAACGGGCGGGTCGAAACGCGAGAGCACCCCGACCCGCTCGAAGCGATCCGCGAGTTTCTCGCACCCTATCGCCCCGTCGTCGATCCGCGCCTGCCCCGCTTCTCGGGCGGGATCGTCGGCTACCTGAGCTACGACGCGGTGCGCTACATCGAGCAGCTCCCCTCGGAGAATCCCTCGACGGAGCAACCGATCGCCGCCTTCATGCTCGCCGACGTGATGCTGATCCTCGACCACTTCGCCCAGACCGGTCGCGTCGTCTGCAACGTGCACGTGGGCGACGGCGAGGACCTGCAGCTGCTCTACCAGCGCGCGAGCGAGCGGATCGCCAGGCTCGTCGATTGGCTGCGCCAGCCGCTGCCAACGACGCGTCCCTTCGCCACGGCCCCCAGCGCCGCCGACCCCGATCTCGTCGAGGTCGAGAGCAACGTCGACCGCGAGACCTACGAAGAGATGGTGCGCCGCGGAAAAGCGTACATCGCCGCGGGCGACGCCTTTCAGATCGTGCTCTCCCAGCGCTTTCGCGTCCCCAATCGCGGCTTCGACCTGCCGCTGCTCTATCGCACGTTGCGCTTGATCAACCCATCGCCCTACATGTTCTATCTCCGTTTCGGCGACGATCAGGTCATCGGCGCGTCTCCCGAGGTGATGGTGCGCCTCGAGGAGGGCCTCGTCGAGGTCCGACCGATCGCAGGAACGCGGCCGCGCGGGGCGACAGGGCCCGAGGACGAAGCGATCGCCGACGAGCTGCGCGCCGATCCAAAAGAGGTCGCCGAGCACATCATGTTGGTCGACCTCGGTCGCAACGACGTCGGGCGGGTGGCGACGATCGGCAGCGTCGAGGTCTCCGAACAGATGATCGTGGAGCGTTACAGCCACGTGATGCATCTGGTGAGCAATGTCCGTGGCCGCACGCGTCCGGGTGTCGACGCGATCGACGTGATCCGTGCGACCTTTCCCGCGGGAACGCTCTCTGGAGCCCCGAAGATCCGGGCGATGGAGATCATCGAAGAGCTCGAACCGACGCGGCGCGGCGTCTATGGTGGCGCCGTCGGCTATCTCGGCTTCGGCGGCAACATGGACCTCTGCATCGCGATCCGCACCTTGACGGCCAGTCGCGACTTCATCACCGTGCAGGCGGGGGCGGGAATCGTCTACGATTCGGTTCCCGCCCGGGAATACGACGAGTGCCACAACAAAGCCAAGGCGCTGCTGCGCGCGCTGGCCGTGGCCAAAAGCGAGTAGAATGCGCATGCCGAACGTCCTGATGATCGACAACTACGACTCGTTCACCTTCAACCTGGTGCAGTACCTCGGTGAGCTCGGCGCCGCCCTCGAAGTGGTGCGCAACGACCAGATCGGCGTCGACGAGCTCCTCGAGCGGCGCGACGTCGACGGGATCGTGCTCTCGCCCGGCCCCTGCACACCGAATGAAGCGGGAATCTGCCTGGAGCTGGTCGAACGCCTCTCCGGTCGCCTTCCGATCCTCGGCGTCTGCCTCGGTCATCAAGCCATTGCCCAGGCCTTCGGCGGTCGGATCATCCGGGCGGCGACGATCATGCACGGCAAGACCTCCGAGCTTCACCACGACGGCCGGGGCCTCCTCCGCCGCCTCCCGAACCCCTCCCGCGCCCCGCGCTGCGACGGTGTCGTCGCCCATCGCACGGCGATCCCCGAGGTCCTCGAGGTGACGGCGCGCACATCCGATGGTGAGGTGATGGGCCTGCGCCACCGTCAACATCCGACCGCGGGGATCCAGTTTCACCCCGAGTCGATCCTGACCGTCGAGGGGAAACGCCTGCTCGCGAATTTTCTCGCGTCGCTCGAGCGCGTGACGAGCGGGGAGCGCGTAGCCGTCGGCGAACGAGGTAGACGATGATCAAGACGCTGCAAAAGTTGGTCGAAGCGGAACATCTGACCCGCGAGGAGGCGCGGAGCGTGATCGAGCGCTTGATGAGCGGCGAGCTCTCGCCCGCTCAGATCGGCGCGTTCCTGGCGGCGATGCAGATCAAAGGCGTCTCCACCGACGAGCTCGTCGGCGCCGCCGAAGCGATGCGCAGCAAAATGACGCGAATCGAGTGCGATCTGTGGCCGATCGTCGATTGCTGCGGTACCGGGGGCGACAACTCGGGCACGTTCAACATCTCGACCGCCGCGGCCTTCGTCGTCGCGGGCGCCGGAATCTGCGTCGCCAAACATGGCAACCGTAGCGTCAGCTCGCGCTCCGGCTCGGCGGACGTGCTCGAAGCGCTCGAGATCAACGTCAGCCTCGACCCGAACGGGATCGAGCGCTGCCTGCAGGAGGCGGGTATCGCCTTCCTCTTCGCCCAGACGCTACACCCCGCGATGAAGCATGTCGCCAAGGCTCGGCGCGAGCTCGGGATCAAGACGATCTTCAACCTCCTCGGCCCGCTGACCAATCCGGCGGGGGCCCAGGTGCAGCTGGTCGGCGTCTTCGACAGCCGCGTGCAACGGATGTACGCCGAAGCGCTGCGCGAGCTCGGTTGCCAGCGAGCGATGGTCGTTTGCGGCGCCGACGGGCTCGACGAGCTCTCGAACACCGGACCGAACCACGTCGTCGAGCTCGAGAACGGAGAGCTCCGCGAATCGACGCTCGATCCCGAGGTCTACGGCCTGACACGCGCGCACAAGAGCGACCTTCGGGGTGGCAAACCACGGGAGAACGCCGAGCTGATCGAAGCCGTCGTCAGCGGGCGCGACCACGGGCCACGACGCGACGTCGTCGTCCTGAACGCTGGGGCGCTGATCATGCTCGCCGGGAACGCCGACAGCCTCGACGCGGGAATCGAGGCCGCCGCCGCGTCGATCGATGGTGGGCAGGCCCTTGGCAAGCTCGACGCCCTACGTTGGCTGGCCCCCCTCGCGATGGCGAGCCCTGGTCGCTAAGGAGTCTCGATGATTCTCGACAAGATCCTGGCCTCGAAGGCGCGGGAGCTCGAACGCCTGAAGGCAAACGAGCCGCTCGATGTGCTGGAGCGCAAGATCAGTGACGCCCCACCGACGCGCGGCTTCCGCTCGCAGCTGCAGAACGCGCGCCCTTTCGCGGTGATCGCCGAGGTGAAGTACCGCAGCCCCTCGGCGGGTGTGATCCGCGAAGACTTCGAGCCCCTGGCGATCGCCCGTAGTTACGCCGTTGGCGGGGCGACGGCGATCTCGGTGCTGACGGACGCCGAGTTCTTCGGCGGCTCGTTCCTCTACCTGCGGGCGATCCGCGAACGCCTCGAGACCCCTCTGCTCTGCAAGGACTTCGTGATCGATCGCTACCAATTGTTGCTGGCGCGCCATTTCGGCGCCGATGCCGTGTTGCTGATCGTCGCGGCCCTCGACGACGAGCGCCTGCGCGCGCTCCATGGCGAGGCGCGGGAGCTCGGTCTGGACGTGCTGGTCGAGGTTCACGACGCCGACGAGCTCCGCCGCGCGGTCGATCTCGGCGCCGATCTGATCGGCGTGAACAACCGCAATCTGAAAACCTTCCAGGTGACGACGGAGACCAGCCTCGGGCTGATCGGGATGATTCCCGAGGGTGTCCTCGTCGTCTCCGAGAGCGGAATCTCGGACCCCCGCACGATTCGCCACCTGCGCCAGGCTGGCTTTCGAGCCTTTCTCGTCGGCGAGCACCTGATGCGCGCCGAGAGCCCGGGACACGAGCTCGAGGTGCTGCTCAAACGAGGGGCGCTATGATCCGCGTGAAGATCTGCGGCGTCACGCGCCCCGACGACGCCCGCGTCGCCGTCGAAGCGGGAGCCGACGCCGTCGGCCTCAACTTCTGGCGCGGCTCGAAACGCTTCATCGGCCTCGAGGCGGCACGGGCGATCGTCGCCACGTTGCCGAGCGAGGTCTTGCGGATCGGGGTCTTCGTCGACGCGGGCTTCGACGAGATCGTACGCATCGCAACGGCCCTCGAGCTCGACAACGTCCAACTCCACGGCGACGAGCCGCCCGAGTTGTTGGTCGCCCTCGACGGACTCGCCTTCAAGGCGATTCGCCTGCGCGACGACGGCGATCTGGCGCGGATTCCGGCCTACCTCGTTCCACCAGACCCGGTCTTTCTGATCGACACCTTCGACGCCGAAGCGCCAGGCGGAACGGGGCTCGTCGGGCGCTGGGATCTCGCCCGCCAGGCGACCAAGCTCGGCCGCCTGCTGCTCGCGGGCGGGTTGACACCCGAGAACGTCGCCGCGGCTCTGGATTCGGTCCATCCCTGGGGTGTCGACACCGCGTCGGGTGTGGAGTCTGCGCCTGGGATCAAGGACCCAGCGCGCGTCCGCGCGTTCGTTGACGCCGTGCGCCGCTGGGAGCGTGACACCTTCCAACGTCTCCGCGAGACGGATGACGAGTAGCCGATGGAACGCGTAGAAATTGGCCTAGAGCGCCTCGCCTCGGATCGTATCGACCTGATTCGCGGTCGACGGATCGGTCTAGTCGTCAACCACAGCTCCTACACGCCCGAAATGGTTCACGCCGTCGATTGGCTCCGTGGATGCGGCGCCGACGTCGCCGTACTCTTCGGCCCCGAGCACGGGCTCTGGGGCACGCACCAGGATATGGAGGCCGTCGGAAGCCACGCCGGCTACGCCTGGGGGCTTCCGCTCTACAGCCTCTACGGCCATGGCGCCGAGACGCTGAGCCCACCGCCCGCGGCGCTCACGGGTCTGGACGCGCTGGTCTTTGACATCCAGGACATCGGCGCGCGCTACTACACCTTCATCTACACCCTGCGTTATTGCATGATCGCCTGTGCCGAGGCGGGCATCCCGCTCGTCGTCTGCGACCGACCGAACCCGCTCAACGGCCGCGACATCGAAGGCAATCTGGTGCAGCCGGGGTTCTTCTCGTTCGTCGGCGACGTACCCCTCTGCAACCGCCACGGCCTGACGGTCGGAGAGCTGGCGCGGCATTTCAACGAGTCGATCGATCTCGAGCTCGAGGTCGTCGCCTGCCGCGGATATCGGCGCTCGCAAGCCTACGATGAGACGGGACTCGCCTTCGTACCGACCTCGCCGAACATGCCCACGTTGGAGACCGCTTGGGTCTATCCCGGGATGTGCCTGCTCGAGGGGACGAACCTCTCCGAAGGACGCGGGACGACGACGCCGTTTCTGCTCTTCGGCGCGCCGTACGTCGAGCCCTTCGCGCTGCGCGCGGCGTTGCTCGAGGACCCCGACGCATCGTCAGCCTTGGCCGGGCTGGTGCTGCGCCCCTGTTACTTCCGCCCGATGTTCCAGAAGTGGGCTGGAGCGCTCTGTGGCGGGCTCTCGCTGCACCTGCGCGAGCGCGACGCGGTTCGCTCCTTCGCCTTCGCGCTGCACCTGATCGCCACGTTGCGTCGGCTCTATCCCGACGACTTCGATTGGCGGCGCGAGCCCTATGAGTTCGTCTCCGACCGACTGGCGATCGATCTTCTCTGCGGCACCGACGCTGTACGTCTGGCGATCGAAGCGGGTCGACGGACCCCGGAGATCCTGGCGACGATGGTCGACGATCAGCAACGCTTCGATGCGATCCGGCGCGCCGTCGCGCTCTATCCGGAGTAGGAATGACCGAACGAATCGGTGTCTTCGGCGGCAGCTTCAATCCGCCCCACGTCTGCCACACGCTGGTCGTCGCCTACGCCCTGGCGGCCTACGACCTCGACCGCGTGCTGGTCATCCCCTGCAACGAACACGCGTTCGCCAAAGATCTCGCACGCTTCGAGGATCGAATCGCGATGTGCCGCCTCGCCTTTGCCTGTTTCGGCGAGCGCGCCGAAATCTCGACGATCGAGCGCGACCTCGGCGGTACCTCGCGTACGCTCCACACCCTCGAAGCGCTGGCCGAACGACGGCCTGACGCCGAGCTCTTCTTGTTGATCGGCTCGGACATTTTGCAAGAAACCGACAAGTGGTATCGCTTCGACGCGATCCTCGAGCGGGCCGCGCTGATCGTGATCGGTCGCACATCGTACCCTCTCGCCGATGACGGCGCCGAGGTCCCGATTCTGCCCGACATGTCGAGCACCGAGATTCGTCGGCGCACCCGAGACGGGCTCTCCCTCGAGCGCCTGCTCTCGCCGAGTGTGATCGACTACGTTCGCGCCCAGCATCTCTACCAGATCTGAGCGTCTGCGCCGTCGCCTGGCGCGCGCGACGCCCAGCGGGAGGAGTCGAACCATGAGAAGACACCGCAACCGTTTCGCCGTGATCGTGCTGCTTTCGGGCCTCACCCTCGGAGCGCACGCCGCCAACCGCTACGCCGCTGGCAAGAGGGGGCTCGAGACCGTCGCCCGGGCGTTCCTCGACAAGGGCGCCGATCTCCGAAGGCTGACCCTGGCGCTCAAGCCAAAACCGGGTGACTACGACGCGATCTTCCGCGACAAGGAGAGCGCCGCCAAGGCCAGAGCGTACGGCGAGCGAGTGTGGCGACAGGTCGGGCGCCAACCGATCGATCCCCGCGCGAAATACGATCACGTGCTGGTCTTCGAGGCGACGCCTGAGGATCTGAAGGCGGGGCGCGGCGATGCCCCCCACTTCGCCTGCGGCATTCGGCGCATCGCCTAGCGACTCCGTCCGGTGATCAAGTTCTACATCTTCAAGTTCGTTCGACGCGGCGAGAGCCTCTGCTACCTCTTCGACGGTGTCTTCTACCTCGCTTTGCGCTGGGTCCTGC
>JAGQJP010000876.1 GCA_020430585.1 Myxococcales bacterium
AGGAGGGCATCCTGCTCAAGCTCCAGCCGCGCACGGCGCGGGTGCGGATCAACTCGGCGTACAAGCTCAGCATCGTCCCCTCGAGCGTCGGCGACGACGTGGAGATCGAGCCCAACGACTACGTCGAACGCCCGACGCCGCTCGAGGCGGACCGGCCGATGAAGGGCAAGATCGACTATCCCTACGACCGCGACCGCTACCTGATCAAGCTGGAGAAGGAGGCCGTGGCGCAGATCACCCTCAGCGGCGTTCCAGGGCTCGATCTACGGCTCTATTTCGGCCCCAAGCCCGACGACTCCCTGACCAACGACGGCGGCGTGGGAGAGGGCGAGCGGATCACCAATCGCTACCTCGCCGCGGGAAGCCATATCCTGACGGTGTTGGCCAAGGGCAACGAATCGAACACCGAGCAAGGCTACACACTGACGCTGAAACTACTCGACGCCTCGCGAGTCGAACGCGAGCCGAACAACGAGGCGAAGAACGCGCACCCGTTGAAGCTCGGCAGCACGATCGAAGGGACGATCGTTCGCAAGGGTGACGTCGACTTCTTCAAGCTCGACCTGACCCAAGAGAAGGCGCCCAAGTTGATCAAGCTCAGCCTGACCGGGGCCGCGAAGCTCGCCCTGACGATGACGCTGCTCGACGCCAAAGAGGGCGCGATCACCAAACGGTCGGGCGTTGTGGCGGGCGAAACCAAGTCGATCGCGATCCGCCTGCGGCCAGCGGTCTACTATCTCAAGATCCACGATCCGAAAGAGAACGCCAACGCCACCGAAAGCTATCGGCTGGAGCTGCGGTGAAGCAGCGGGTCGTGATCGTCGGCGCCGGGGGCCTCGGCTCGCCCGCGATTTTGGCCCTTGCGAGCGATCGTGAGCGCTCGTTCCGTCTGATCGACGACGATCGCGTCGAGCTCTCGAACCTGCAGCGTCAGATCCTCCATCGTACGAGCGATCTCGGACGGCCGAAGGTCGACTCGGCGCAGCGGATCGCCGAGCCCGATCGCGTCGAGCGCGTGGCGCAGCGGCTCGAGGCCGCAAACGCCCGAGAGCTGCTCGGAGGGGCGAGCTTGATCCTCGACGGTAGCGACAACTTTCCGACGCGATTTCTCGTCAACGACGTCGCCCTCACCCTCGGCATCCCCTATGTCTTCTGCGGTGTGCTGAGGTATCAGATTCAGCTCTTGAGCGTGCGCCCTGGTTTGTCGGCCTGCTACCGTTGCCTCTTCGTCGAGCCTCCACCTCCCGAGCTCGCAGAGCGCTGTAGCGACGCGGGAGTCCTCGGCGCCCTTGTCGGAATCGCCGCGGGGCTCCAGGTCCGCGAGGCTGAAGAGCTATTGAACGGCAAGAGACCTCGGTACGAGAACCGCCTGTTGATCGTCGATGTTCTCCAGGGCCGTCAGCGCACGGTCGACGTGCGGAGACGCCCCGACTGCGAGGCGTGCGCCGCCGCTTCCGCGATGGGAGCCGCCGCTTCCGCGATGGGAGGCGCGTGATCGCCACGACTCCATTCGACGCGCGACAGCTCGAGCGCTACTCGCGGCAGATCATGCTCAAAGGCTTCGGTGGCCGCGGGCAACGGCGGCTTCGCGAGGCGACGATCGCCCTGCGCTGCCGCGCGCCGCACGGTGACGCGCCAGGGCGTCTCCGGGGTGAGGCGATCTGCGACTGGGTCGTCGCCTACCTGGTCGCGGCAGGCGTCGGACGTCTGTCGATCGAACGCGAGCCGCGCTACCCCCTCGGCGGGCGCGACGACGCGCGCGCCTTGAACGACGATTGCACGATCGAGCTCGTCCCGTCGGCGGGGACCGGGCGGCCGAATCTGCTGATCGACTGCCTCGCCGCCCCGCTCACGCCCTCTCTCGACGCGTCCAATAGGATTCTCATCGGCCATACGAGCTGTGGCGGAGCGCTCCTCTGGCTGGAGGGGGCTCAGGCCTTCGACGAACACGACCTCTGGCCCCGAGTTGTCGACAACGACCGCCGCTCGCCCATCTCGTTGGCGCTCGTTCTCGGCGCGCGAGCTGCCTTTGAAGCGATCGAGCACCTCAGCGGCCAACTTCTACGCGCTCGAACCACCCTGTACGACGGATCGAACAACCAGATCGTGACGCTGGTGTGAGCGCTCTAGCGCGCCCAAGGCGGGCGACGGCGTTTTCAATCAGCGGATGCGTTGACTTGCCGAGCCTCAGCAGATAACGTGCAGATGATGGGCCGCGCGTTGCGCGAAGGAACGTCGCGCCCACGGAGGTCGAGTGAAATTCTCCACGATCATCGGTCACCAACGACAGATCGAGGCGCTGCAGCGAGCGCTGGCGAATGGCCACGTGGCCCAGGCCTATCTCTTCAGCGGGACCGAGGGCTGCGGCAAGCGGCGGACGGCCGACGCCTTCGCGGCGGCGCTGAACTGCACGAGCGACGGCCACGAGAGCTGCGGGAGCTGCCCCAATTGCCGAGCGATGGCGCGCGGCGAGCACCCCGACCTGACGGTGCTGGCGCCAGAGGGGCGCACGATCAAGATCGAGTCCGTGCGCGACATTCAACGCCGACTGCACTTCACTCCGTTACTGGGTCGCTACAAGGTCGTGATCGTCGACGAGGCCCACACCCTCGGCGAGGCGGCGGCGAACGCGATGCTCAAGACCCTCGAAGAGCCATCGGCGAACACCGTCTTTCTCTTGGTCACGGCGCACGCGCATCTTCTGCTCGACACGATCCGCTCGCGCTGTCAATCGGTACAGTTCCACCCGCTGCCTCTCGATACGCTGGCTGCTTATCTTGCCTCGCGAACCGAGCTTGGCCCAGAGCCGGCACGCCTCGTAGCCTCGATGAGCGAGGGATCGCTCGCCCGAGCGATTCAGCTGGCAGAGGGCGATCTGCTGGCGCTACGAGACGAAATGATCGCCCTCTGTGAGACGCTACGCGGACTGTCGATCGCCGAACTGTTCGCCGAAAGCCAGCGTCTGAGCAACGACAAGGATGAGCTGCGCGAGCGTCTCGACGTCTTGCGGCTCCTCTTCCGAGACCGGCTTCTGTTGCGCCACGGCGTCGCCGACGCGCAACTCTGTAACCTCGATCGCGCGGACCGCCTGCGGGCGCTCGAGGGTGACGCGCTCGCCGCGCAGCTACGTCTCGTCACCGAGACGCAGGAGCTGATCGAGCGCAACGTGAACCCGAGACTGGCGGTAGAGCATCTGCTGCTGACCCTCAAATTCGACCGCACGCCAGCGCCGATTCCGATCGTGCGTTGAGCGTACCGATAGGTGATCATGAGTGAGCTCGTCGATCTGGAACGAATCGAATTCAGCGGGGCCCGCGACGGCGACGTCGTCGATCCCGACTACATCAGGAACACGCGACTGCAGGTCGTCTCGCAGGTGGCGATCCGCTTCATGCCGGCGAACCGGGTCGTCTACTGCGACGCGGGAACGATGATCGTCAGGGCGCGGGACCGCGTGATCGTCGAAACCGACAAGGGGACGCTGACCGGGACCGTGGTTACGCCCGCGCACCGCGCGCTACGAGAAGCACGGCTGAACCGCCGTCTGGTGCGCTTCGCCTCCGACGACGACGAGCGCAACGTCCAGCGCCACCAGTTCAAACAGGCGGAGTCCTTCCAGTTCTGCCTGCAGCGGATCCGGGCGCGCAATCTGCCGATGAAGCTCGTGAGTGTGAAGTATCTGCACGCCGGGAACAAGGCGATCTTCTATTTCAGCGCCGAGGGGCGGATCGACT
>JAGQJP010000877.1 GCA_020430585.1 Myxococcales bacterium
CTGATTTCTTACCCAGCAGTTTAGCCGAGAGCATCGGCACGAGGGTCAGCGCGACGATTAGCGAGCAGAGCAGCGAGAAGGCGACGACATAGGCGAGCTGCTTGAAGAGCGCCCCCGCGACGCCGCGGACGAAGATCAGTGGCAGAAAGACGACGAGCGTGGTGAGCGTGCTGGCGACGATCGCCGCGGCGAGCTCGTCTCCGCCCTGAATCGCCGCCTCCTTCGGACCGAGCCCCTCGTCTTTGAGGCGATAGATGTTTTCCAGAACGACGATCGAGTTGTCCACCAGCATGCCGACGCCGAGGGCCAGGCCGCCGAGGGTCATGATGTTCAGCGTCAGTCCCGAGAAGTAGACCAGCGCGAAGGTGCAGATGATCGAGATCGGGATCGAGAGGGCGATCACCACCGTGCTGCCGAGGCTGCGCAAGAACAGCAAGATCACGAAGATCGCGAGACAGCCGCCGTAGATCACCGATTGGCCGATGTTGCTGATCGAGCGCTCGATGTACTTGGCGTTGTCGATGATCGGGACGATCTTGATCCCCGGCACGTCCTCGTTGATCGTCTTGATCGCCGCGAGGACGCGTTTGGCGACATCGACGGTGTTCGTCCCGGACTGCTTCTGAATCGCGAGGCGAATCCCCGGTTTGCCGTTGATCCGGATGATCCGATCCTCTTTTTTGTGACCGTCGGTGACCTTGGCGATCGTCTTGAGATAGATCGACGCGCCGTCGCGCGTGGCGATCACCGTATTGCGCAGCTGGTCGGCGTTCTGAATCTGGCCGACGGTGCGCAGGCTGAGCTGAACGTTGCCCCGCTCGACGGGGCCCGCGGGGGCGTTGAGGTTCTCCGCCTTGAGCTTGCTGATGATCTGTTGCAACGAGAGTCCGAGGGCCCGCATCTTGCCCGAGTAGATCTCGATCTGGATCTCCCGTTCGTCACCACCCATGATGTCGAGGGAGGCGACGCCGGGAATGCTCTCGATCCGCTGCTTGATCTGCTCTTCGATGATCCGACGCGCCTCCATCGGCGGCATGTCGCTCTGGGCGCCGAGGATCAGGATCGGCGAGCTCGCCGGGTCGAACTTGCGCAAACTCGGGCGCGACGCCTGCTCGGGGAGCCGCGGGATCACGCGGTCGAGGCGATCGCGAATGTCGTTCGCCGCGGCCTCGAGATCGATTCCCCAGGCAAAGGTGACCCGAACCTGTGAGCTGCCCTCGACCGAGACCGACGAGACCTCGATCACCCCCGGGACGGCGTTCATCGCCTCTTCCAGCGGGCGAGTGAGGAGCTGCTCGATCTCTTCGGGGCTCGCGTTTTCGTAGGTCGCCGAGATCGAAACGGTGGGAAAGCTGACGTCGGGCATCAGGTCGACGGGCAGGCGCAGAAACGCAATCCCACCCCAGAGCACGGCGATCAGCGTGACCATCGTGATCAACACCGGACGACGGACGGATAGGCCGGCGAGCTTCATCGTGAGCCTCCGCCTGCGCGCTTGCTAGTCGCGCGAGCCGTTCGAGGATTTTCCATTGCGTTTGTTCGTCCCTGTTCGTTTCTTGCGGCCGGCGACCGTCACCTGGGCGCCATCGCGCAGCAGGTGGTAGCCCATCGTGACGACCTGACCGCTGAGCGCCGGGGAGAGGACCTGGACCATCCCGCCCTCCTGGATGCCGATCTTGATCGGGATGAACTTGACCGTCCGGGTGTTCGGATCGACAGAGAAGACGCCATCTTTCTCCTGATGTCGCACGAGCGCCGAGCGCGGGATTAGCGTCGAATTGTCGGCGGTCTCGAGATTGACTTCGATGCGCACGAACATCCCCGGCTTGAGGGCGAGATCGGGGTTGGGAAACTCGAGCTCGATTCGAGCCAGACGCGACGACTCTTTGACCAGCGGGGCGATTCGAACGACGTGCCCCGTGAAATGGCGATTCTTGTAGACATAGGTCCTTGCGGTGGCGACCTGTCCCACTTTCAGGTCGATGTAGTCCTTCTCTGTTGCATAGATCACGGCGACTACCGTGCGAATGTCGATCAGGCTCAAGAGCTTCGCGTTCGGTTGTACGAGGGACCCCTCATCAGCAAACCGCTCCCCGACCATTCGGAACGAGTCGTGGTTCTGCGGCGTCGTGGGCGTTTTCTCGGGCTCATCGGTCGTCGGCGTCTTCTTGCCGTTGGTCTTCTTGCCGTTGGTCTTCTTGCCGTTGGTCTTCTTGCCGTTGGTCTTCTTGCCGTTGGTCTTCTTGCCGTTGGTCGTCTCGTTCTTGTCCGGCGTTTTGCCATCGGGCGATTTCGGGCC
>JAGQJP010000878.1 GCA_020430585.1 Myxococcales bacterium
ACGGTCGTTGATGCTCACGGCAGCTTCAATTGGTCGAGGGTCACCGTCACCGAGTACGGAATCACCCCATCCTGGCGGTGCGACTCGTAGGTGAACCGCGGCGGCGTCGCCGTGGTGTCGAAGTGTAGCAGGCCGAAGTTGTCGTATCCGCTCTGGCAGAACAGCTTGGTGTCGCCCGAGTAGCTCAGACAGCTGAAGAATGTCGCCCGAAACGGCGAGTTCGAGAACTCCCAGATCTCGTAGCTCGTCGCGCTCGCCTCGCGCAGCTTCAGCACCGTCGCGTAGTGGACGTCGCCCGAGAGCAGGATCACCCCCGAGATCTTCTTCTCCATCACGTGGTCGAGGATCAGCTCGCGCTCGGCGTTGAACTGGGCCCACGAGTCGTTCGAACCGTGGGAGCTCCACTGGCTCCCCGAGACGAGGACCTTGAAGGTCGCCGTCGACGCTTCGAGGCCCGCGAGCAGCCAGGCGAGCTGATCGGGGCCCAGCATCGACTTGTCGATCCCGCGGTAGTAGCGGTCGTCGAGCATGAAGAACTCGACGTCTCCGTAGGTGAACGTGTACCAGACCCCCGGGGCGCCGTCGGTGCCGTAGAAGGGATTCGCCCAGTAGCGCTTGAACGCCGCCAGGGCGTTCTCTTTGCCCAACGCCGTGCCGAGGGTGTTGTTGCCGACGAAGTCGTGGTCGTCCCAGACCGCCAGCGTCGTGGTCTCGGCGATCAGTTTGGCGAACGGCGCGATCGAGCGGCTGCGTCGATAGAAGAAGTTGAGGCGCGAGGGGTCGCTGGTGTTGGCGTAGTGGGCATCACCGAGCATCAACAAGATGTGCGGGTCGGCGCTCTTGACGAGATCGAAGATCGGCTGCTCGGTGTAGTTGGCGCAGGAGCCGAAGGCGACCCGAAAGGTGCCCTTCCCCGCTGGCGCGGTGCGCAGGCTGACGGGCGCGGCGGGGACGCGAATGCCCGCCGCCTCGAGCTGATAGTAGTAGCGCGTGCCCGGCTTGAGGCCGCCGAGCTCGATCCGCGCCGTGAAATCGTCGGTCCCCAGCGGCTTGACCACCGGGCTCTGATGATCGAGCGTATCGGCGCTCTCGCCGTAGACGACGCGCACGCCGAGGGACGAGCCACCGCGGAACCAGATCGTGCTCGTCGTCGAGGTGGTGTAGCCGACCATCGGACCGTGGGTGATCGGCGAGCCGAAACAGGAGAGGCAGGTCTTCCGCGTCGGGTCGTCGTCGCTCCAGCTCAGGGTCTCGCCACTGGCGTCGCCGATCGTCACGGTCAGCGTGTCGTTGCAGTAGAGCAGCTTGCCGTCGGCGATCACCGCGATGCAGGTTGGCCGCCAGGCGTCGACCCCCTGCGTCGTCTTGAGAACGATCGAATCGATCTCTTCGTAGCTCAGGCCGGGATCGACGAAATCGAAGTGGTCGACCTGGCCGAGCTCGAAGTCGTTGTAGGCCAAGTTGTCGAGCTCGAAGCAGCGGTCGGCGGCGAGGCAGAGCTGCTGGTTGTTGTCGGTGTTGCTGTTGGGAAGGGTGCTGGTGCGCACGACGATCTGGAGGTGGCCGATCTGTCCACTCGACGTGTCGGGCTCGTCGAGATCATCTTCGGCGTCGCCCACGTCGACGAGATCGCCACTCGGCGCACCATCGGGCGTCTCGGCTGTGTCCCCGAGATCGCCCGTGCCATCGAGCGACGCGTCGGGCGCCCGAGCGTCGAGTTGCGCATCGAGCGGCACCACGTCCAGCGACGCATCGCCAGGCAGGAGATCGCCCAAAGGTGCGAGATCCCCTGCGACGTCGCCCGTGAACAGCGTGTCAGCTGCGCCGTCTGTTCCGCTGGAATCGGCGGGTGAGCTCGCGTCGGCGCTGGCCTTGGTGCTCGACGCGCACCCCGGCGCCACTAGCACGGCTGCGATGAGCGAGGCGGTGAGCCACGCGAGAATCCACGAGATGTTGACGCCTCGCGTCGTGCCCATCGAGGTCAGGCCTTTCGCTGGCGACGACGCCACCCGACGAGCAAGCCGAGGGCGAAGACCAACATCCACGCGGGCAGCGTGCTGTCAGCCTGCGGCGCCTGTTGACAGCTCGAGGCGTTGACCGATTTCGGATTGGTCCCGCCATCGGTGGTCCCGCCAGGGGTCGTGTCACCACCCGGATCGACGGTGTCGCCGCCCGGGTTGACCGTGGGAAGCTGGCAGGAGCCGTCGACGCAGGTCTGATTGGAGGCGCAGGGGATCGTGACCTTGACGGTGCAGAGCGTCCCCGGCTGCGTCTGACAGACCCACGCCGCCGAGCCGCCCGTGAAACAGCCGCTCTCACCCAGGGTGCATTCGTTCGCGCAGGTCGTCCCGCCGCCCGAGCACTCGCCGTTGCGACAGCTCTGTCCAGGCGGGCAGAGGGTCACCTGGCGCACGGTGCATCCACTCGTCGAATCCTTCGAGCAGCTCCACTTGGCGCCATTGCCGGGCTCACAACCCTTCTGGCCATCGGTGCACTCGTCGCTACAGCTGGTGACGCAGCTCCCGCTCTCGCAGAGGCTTCCGCTGCCGCAGGCCGTCGGCTTCTTCACCAAACAGCCGCCCGTCCCGGTCTGACAGCTCCAGCTCGACTTCTTGTCCGTCGTGCAGCCCGTCTCGCCGTTCGTGCAGTCGTCGACGCATCCCGAGGCGCAGGTCCCGGCGTCGCACGTATCCGAGCCGGGGCAATCCTTGTAGACCTTCTTCAGACAGCCGTTGCTGTCCGCCTGGCAGGTGTAGGACTGGGACTTGTCGAGGGAGCAGCCCTTCTCGTCGGCCGTGCATTCGTCGGTGCAGCAGACGCCGTTCTTGCAGGTCCCGCTGCCGCAATCGGTCTTGACCTTGACGAAGCAGTCGTTCGCCCGCGAGGTGCTGCAGGTCCAGGCGACGTTCGCGTCGCAGCCCGTCTCGCCCGAGCTGCATTCGTTGTTGCAGACCGTCCCGCCGATGCAATCGTAGTAGTTTTGGGCCGTGTTCAGGCCGCAGATCCGATTGCCCGTCGAGCAGTCGATCGAGTTCAGCTGGTTGTTTTCGCACCAGAGCACGGTGTTTCCTTCGCACGTGCCGACGAAGTCGATCCCGTTGCAGTTGTCCTGCGCCGTGCAGGTCCCGTTGACGCAGATCTCGCCCTGGTTGCAGGCGACGGGCTGTTGCTTGTAGCAGCCGTCGATGTCCATCACACAGGTGTAGCGCTTTCCGTCGGTCGTGCAGCCCGTCTCGCCAGCGGAGCACTGATTGATACAGCCGCTGCCACAGACGTAGTCGCTGGTGCAGTTGAAGCCCGAGATCGTCTGACCGTTGGTGCCCGTGAACGTCGCGGGTCCACAGATCTTCTCGTAGGGATAGTTGTTGCCCCAGCGCATCGCATAGGGAGCCGCGCAAGGGATGTAGTCGACCTGATTCCCGTTGCAGTAGACCCGGTTGTTGCCATCGCAGTAGCCCGCGTAGGTGATCGTTCCGCAGCCCCCGGTCTGACAATTGTGGGGCAGGCTCGTGTTCTCGCACTTGCCCGCCGGATCGGTCTGCTGCTTCTCGTAGATCGCCTTCGGAATCTCGTGGACGACGCAGTGAATCGCCCCGTTGCCCGGAATGATCGCGTCGGAGTTGATCGGCTTGATCGTCCAGGTCACGCTCGAGCCGTAGGCGGTCTGGAACGCCGCCGCCATCTTCGTCAGCATCTCTTGCTGATAGGTTGGATATTTCGCGTACACCGGCACCAGGACCACGCCCTTGCTCGGGTCGTTAGGATTGCGCACCATCTGGAAGTTGGTGAAGGTGCGCCAGATCCCATCGCTGTTCGGCGGCATCGGGATGCGGTGGATCCGGAACATCTGGTTGCCATCGGCGTCTTTGATCCCCGACAGTGTCGCCACGTTCTTCTCGAGCAGCTCGCGGTTGATGCAGTCGTTGGCCTCGCTGTACTCGCCGACGATGATGTCCTTTTCGCCGATCACCATCATGAACATGTCGATGTGGGTCGTCCCCTCCCCTTCGAGGGGAAACAGGAAGTGCAGCTCCTTGCAGCCGAAGTAGTCGAGGTAGAGCTTCTTGTGGCCCGCTTCGTCGGGATCGGGCGTGTTGCGATAGATCGAACCGCGCGAGGTGAAGCAGTGCCCCGTTCCGTTGGCTTGAAAGTTGCCACCCTCTTGCTCGATCGAGGCGCGAAAGACGTTCACACCCAGCCCGTCGCCGATGTAGGTCGGGATGATGTCATCGAGGTAGCGATAGTGGTAGTAGCGCGTGTCGATCACCGACATCTTGCCCGTGTCGGTATGGATCACGGGCTGGGGGCCGAAGTCCCGCGCCCAGATCGAGTCGAGCTGCGCGTTGAGCCAGACCAGGTGGTTGCCGTCGGTCAGCTCGCTGGAGGGGATCCCCGCCGATTGCAGCTTCTGCAGCATGTTCGCTTGCGCCGAGCCGCCCGGATTGACGAGAATGACGGTGGTGTAGCCCCAGGCGCCCTTGACCAGATCGGTGAAGAACTGATCGAGGGTCCCGTCGATCCAGCCGACCAAGAGGTAGCCCATCGGCTCGAACTCACCAGGGAACCGAATATTTTGGGGATTCTGCGGTGGCACGGTGATCTTGTACCACTCTTTGTTGGCGACCATGAAGTCGTCGATATCGTCCGCCTTGCCACCGCGCTCACGCTTCTCCTGCTGGGTCTCGTACTTCGGCAGGAAGTAGCCGTTCCAGTTGTTGGTGAGCGTAATCGGCGTCTGGCTCGTCGGTGTCTCGACGGTCGACGGCGGCGTTGTCTCCCCCTCGCGCGTACACGCGGACGCAAGTCCGAGGATCAGCACCAGGACAACGATCTTCTGCAGCTTCATCAGAAACCCCCACATCACGGTTCGTCGCAAACGGCCCACGTGCGGCGTCGGGGGCGGCCTGTAGCCCGCCGGACGCCGAAGGGCGAAACATACCATATTTGCGATCCTCCTTGCCAAACTTTCCGCATTCTGGTTCTCTCGATGTTCAGCGCGCGCGCGCGAGACGCGCATTCGAGAACCTGAACCGACGGGGACGACCGTGAGCCGAGAACAGATTCCACATTTTGACGACCTCCACCTCTCGACGCCCGACGTCGGACAGATCGAGCAGACGATCGGTGCGCTCTCAGCGCAACTCGCCGCGAGCGACGATCTCGAGGGAACCGACGCGCTCGTCCGACGCTGGGACGACGAAGTACGAAGCGTCGAGAGCTGGCGCTACCTCGTGGAGGCGCGGTTTCATCAGAACACCAACGATGAGCGGCTCAAGGCCGAGAAGAAGACCCTCGACGAGATCTGGCCACAGATCGTCGGCTTCCACACCCGCGTGAAGCGCGCGCTGCTGCAGCATCGGCTACGCCCCGAGCTCGAAGCGCGCTTCGGCAAGACCGCCTTCGACCTCTGGGATCTCGACAGCCGCAGCTACGCCGATGAGATTCAATCCGATCTCGCCCGGGAATCCGAGCTCGTCTCCGAGTACGTGCAGCTCACGGGCTCGGCAAGATTCGTCTTTCGCGGCGAGGACCACAACCTCTCGTCGATCGTGCGCTACCAGACGGATCCCGACCGCGGGACACGGCGCGGCGCGGAGACGGCGCGCTGGCAATGGTTCGCCGACAACTCGGAGACGATCGATCGGATCTTCGACGACTTGGTGCAGGTCCGCAATCGGATGGCTCTGACCTTGGGTCTCCGCTCATTCATCGAGCTCGGCTACCTGCGCATGCAGCGTGTCGATTTTACCCAGCGCGATGTCGAGCGCCTGCGCAGCCAGGTCGTCAACCAGCTGGTGCCGCTCTGCAGTCAGATCCGCCGCGACCAGGCCGCGCGCCTGGGACTCGAGGCGATCGCCTACTGGGACGAGCAGGTCCTCGACGCCGCGCCCGCGCCGCGCCCGCAAGGGCCGCCCGAGTGGATCTGCGACCGCGCCAGCGAGGGCTTCGACGAGCTCCTCCCCGAGCTCGGTGCGCTCTTCGGATTGATGCGCGAGCGCGGGTACCTCGACCTCGTCGCCCGTGACGGCAAGGCGCCAGGCGGCTTCTGCATCTCGGTGCCGAGCGTCGGCATGCCCTTCATCTTCTCGAACTTCAACGGCACGGCCCAGGACATCGTCGTCCTGGTCCACGAGATGGGCCACGCGTTCCAGTATTTTCAAAGCCGCGATCTGCCGCTCTACGACTACCTCTGGCCGACGATGGAGTCGGCGGAGATCACCTCGCACGGGCTCGAATATCTCACGCTACCCTTGGCGACGCGGCTCTTCGGGTCGGGGGCGGAGCGCTACCAGCGTCAGCACGTCACGCAGAATCTGCTCTTCATCCCCTATGGTGTCGCCGTCGACGAGTTCCAACACCTGGTCTACGCCAACCCCGCGGCAACGCCCGCCGAGCGCCACCAGATGTGGCGGGAGGTCGAGCGTCGCTATCTGCCCTCCCGCGCCTTCGGTGAGCTGGCCCACCCCGCGGCGGGACGCTTCTGGCACATGCAGCGCCACATCTTCGCGGTGCCCTTCTATTACATCGACTACGTCCTCGCCCTCACCGCGGCGAAACAGATCTGGGCGCGCTCCCTCGACGACAGCCGAGACGCCGTCGGCCGCTATCTCGCCGTCGCGCGCCAGGGCGGCCGACTGCCGTTTCAGCAACTCTTGCGCTCGGCGGGGCTCCAGTCACCCTTCGAGGGGGATTGCCTGCAGATGATCGTCGACGCCACGCGCCGCACGTTGAACCTCGACCCGATCTGAGAGGGGCTCCGCGGGACCGCAGGAGCGTGGCGGCTACTTGTGACGCAGCGACGCCGTCGCGCCAGCCCGCGCCTGCAACGCCGAAATCCGCGCGCGAAAACGCTCGATCTCTGCACGCAGCGCGTCCAGACGTGTGCGGTACTCGATGAAGTTGTAGGGCGACGGCGGGGTCGTTTGCCTCGATTTGATCGTGTGAACCGGCGCGGGCGCCTTCCGCGGCGTCGGAGCCGGAGTCGTCTCGGCCAGCGCCAGCGGGCTCGCCAAGAGTGTGATCGATACCAGGAGATGGCGGAGGGATCGCATGTCAAACTCTCCAGGGGTTGGTGCTAGATCGAAAAATAGCACAAACGGTTGCGCGGTTCAATTTTGTCCGACACCCGGAGCTCCACTGCGGCGCCAGATGCGCTCGGTTCGCCGCAGCTCGGGTCCCGCACCGAGTCGCCGCAGCTCGGCCGACGCTCGCTCGAACAACTCGGTGGCGTAGGCCAGCTCGCCGCTGCGAGCGAAGAGCAGCGCCCGCCGCCGCAGCCAAATCGCGGCACCGACGGGGTAATCGAGGGTCGCCAGCAGCGCGGTCGCTGTCTCGAAGGCGCCCTCGGCATCATCGAAGCGCCCGAGCTCGCCGAGGGCGGATGCGATCGTCCCGAGCGCGTCGACGCGCCCTTGGGGTACACCGATCGCCGACCAGATTCGCTCCGCTTCCTCGGCATGGCGCAGCGCTTCGGCGTGGCGCCCCTGTTCCAGCTCGATCTCGGCGATGCGCACCTCGGTCTGGGCCACGCCGAAGCGGTAACTCAGCGACTCGAAGATCGTCAACGCCTCGTCCGCCGCCGCGCGGGCCGTCTCGAGGTCGTCGTCGTCGAAGGCGATCCCCGAAGCGACCCAGAGGGCGTCGCCGATCCCAGGGCGAAAGCCGCCCGCCTCGAACACGCGATGCGCATCGTCCAGCTCTCGATGCGCCCCTGCGCTGTCTCCGCGCCAAGATGCGATCTGCGCGAGCAGCAAGCGCACGTTCGCCGCGGCCGACGCGTTGGCGAGCTCGTCGTACGCCGTCCGAGCGCGCTCGAGATAGTCGGTCGCCGTCTCGATCCGACCGCGGACGAACGCCAAGCCACCCAAATGTGCCGTCGACGAGGCGATCGCAACCTTCGACTGGTGAGCCTCGGCCATACGCGCCGCTTCGAGAAAGCACTGCTCCGCTGCGGTCTGATCGCCAAGCAGCGCGTGGAGCTGCCCGAGGTGGCAGCGACTGAGCGCGCCGCCCAGGGGGTTCTCGATCCGGTCGTAGCGCTCGATCGCCTGCTCGAAGTGCCGCTGCGCCTCGCGATAGGAGCCGAGAGAGACGAGGAGGTTCCCGATGTTGCCGTGATCGCCCGCCGCACCCGCTACGAAGCCCAGTGCCTCGTTCTGCGCCAACGCTTCGCGATAGCGCGCCTCGGCCGCCGCGACCTCCCCGCGTGCGAAGTCGACATTCCCCAGGTTCGTCAGCGTCGCGGCGACCCCCTTCTGATCGCCAACCGCGCGATAGAGCTCCTGCACCGTGACGAAGGTCGCATACGCTTCACCGAGTCTGCCGGCAGCGCGTTGCAGGTTGCCGAGGTTGGCCAGCACCAGCGCCTCGCCGGCCCGATCGTCGAGATCGCGAAAGAGCGCGAGTCCGTGCTCGAAACACTCCATGGCGCGTTCGATCTCGCCGCGTTTGCGGTGCAGGTCGCCCAGGCAGTTCAAGCAGTTCGCCGCGCCGTGTACCTCTTCGAGTTGCATGAACAGACCGAGGGCCTCGTGGAAACGCTCGATCGCCCGATCGAGATCGCCCCTGGCGAGGGCGAGGAGCCCGAGATTGCCGATCTGGTTGGCGGCGCCGGGCCAATCCTCGAGGCGCTGGTGAATCTCGAGCGCCTTCTCGTACGACGCCTCGGCGCGCACGAGATCACCTCGATCGTTGTAGAGCAGGCCGAGGTTGCCGAGGGAGAGCGCGGCCTCGCGGTCGAATCCCGCCGCCTCCGCCCGAGCGATCGAGC
>JAGQJP010000879.1 GCA_020430585.1 Myxococcales bacterium
CGGCGAGCCCCCTGATGTTCCCGCTACGTTACGAACCAGAGCCGCTCATCGGGTGGTCGACGATGGACCGTTTCGTTCTACCTCTCTCCCTCGTGGTATCGCTGGTCGCCGCATTGGCTAGCGGGGCGTGCACGCTTTCGGAAAGCCGTGCTCCAACGTCGCGGCGCTCGTCGACGCGTCGCCCGTCGACGCCTCTGGCCGTCACGATTGCTGGCGAGCGCCATTCGCTATCGGGCGAGCTGTTGCTGCCCGAGGGCTTCGGGCCGTTTCCCGCCCTCATTTACAACCACGGGAGTGAGCGACATCCGTCGCTGAAGTGGCTGGGGAAGACCGCGCGCTGGTTTCAGCGCCAGGGGTTCGTCGTGCTGATCCCTTATCGCCGCGGCCACGCCACCACGCCCGGGGCCTACTTCATGGACCGCATCCGCTCGCTGCCACTCGACGAGCGCGATTCCGCCTTCGTCGAGGCCTTCGAGGGACAGACGGACGATGTGCTCCAAGCGGTCGAATGGCTCGCCCGCGTGCCCTTCGTCGATCCGAAGCGCGTCGTCGTCGGGGGCTGCTCGGTGGGCGGCATCTTGACGATTCTCGCGGCGGAGCGCGGTGCGGGCATCCTCGCGGCGCTGGCGTTCGCGAGCGCCTCGATGCTCTGGCATGGTCACCCCGAGGTTCGACGTCGTCTACTCGCAGCTGTGCAACAGAGCAAGGTACCATTGTTTCTGTTGCAGGCGGAGAACGACTTCGACACGACGCCGACGCGAGCTCTGGACGCGGCCCTCACGGCGGCGGGAAAACCCCACCGCTCGCAGGTCTATCCGCGCTTCGGGACGAGCGCGATGGCGGGCCATGCGGGTTTCTGCAATCGGGCGCAGGCGCTTTGGGGGCCCGACGTCCTCGCCTTCATCGCCCGGCTCGCCGGGGATTGATCCAGATCGGGTCGTCTCTCGTCTCTGGGACGGCCGATCGTCGGCGCCATCGCTCGCTCGCTAGCTTCGCGCTCGCTCTCTAGCTTCGAGGCGCCGACGTCGTGTCGCTAGCCCCGCGCGGGGCGCTCACTTGCGTCTGGGGCGAAGCATCACGCGGGTCTGGTAGACGACGTGGCTGGTCTTCTGGACGTACGCGGCGTGGGGGACGTTGAGCTCGCGGTCGAAATAGCCCTCGCGAAAGACGCGCAGCTTGTATTGAAACAAGATCGGCGTCTTCGAGATCGTCGTCACGCCGCCCGCGGGTAGATTGCGCACGATCAGTCGCCCGTTGTTCGCTTTGTGCAGGCTGACGCGGACGTCGTTGCGCAAGACTTCGATCTGAGCGTCCTTCGGGGTCACCTCGATCTTCATGAAGAGCGGCTTTCGCATCGCCTGCTGGTCCGGCGTGCGCATTCGCAGAGGGTTCGGGCGGATGTTGTTGCGCCGCAGCACGAGGCGATTTCCGAGGCCGTCGCGCTGACGTTGGGCGAGGAGCAGGCGCTTGAAGCGTTCGCGGCCGACGGGCTCAACCGGGCGCATCTGGGGACGGCGGTTTGGCTCGCTCAATCTCGTGCCGGGTCGTTTCGGAGCCGTCGTGCGCGGTGTGACGCTCGGCGTCTTCGCGTCGCCCGTCGTCGAGCTCCCTACGCCGGGATGGTTCGTCGGCGTGGTCTGTCCCTTGACGCTGGTCGTGTTGGTTTTGCCCACGCTCGGCGATTGCGGCTTGTTGCAGCCGCTCGAGAGCACGAGCGGAGCGAGCAGCGGCAAGATCGCCAACGGGTATTGCAAAAGTCGTCGCAGTTTCATAGGATCCTCGTTCGCGCTGCGCCACGGGGCGCGCCGTTTGAAAGAAAAACGTTTAGCATCAACGGCGCGCCAATGCAAAGCGAAATCGAACCCAGCTGGAGGAAGGCATGGAGTTGCAACTGTCACCCGAGGATCGCAAGAACGCACGCACAATCATGGCGCGCTGCGGATTTCGCAACGTCTACCTCGACCGCGACGTCGAAGTGCTGCTCAACTGGTGGGTCGATTTCGTCAACGAATCGACGTCGACGCTCTGGATCGATCGCGAGTCCTTCGTCGAGGACCT
This sequence comes from Myxococcales bacterium, assembly GCA_020430585.1. GTDB lineage: Bacteria > Myxococcota_A > UBA9042 > JAGQJP01 > JAGQJP01 > JAGQJP01. The sequence goes on from JAGQJP010000879.1 coordinate 2,059, forward strand.
GGGGATACGCAGCGCGATCCAGGTCTTGCTCGACGGCTTGCGCAATCGCGTCTCGACGGCGATGGCAGCGCAGATCGCCGAGGCCGATGAGCGCTATCGCAGCGCTCCGCGGCGAGAGGAGGGGTTCTTGCTCGACGCCAAGCTCTTGGCGCAATACCCCCAAGAGATCTACTTCTGGCTCTACGGCGTACCCGAGACGGTGCAATTCACCGAGTAGCGTCTCGGCGCTTTTCGGCGATCACGCCGAAGGTCGGCTCGCCCGTTCGCCGGTAGCGCTTTTCGCGATAGGTCAGCGGGAGACCGAGCTCTGCGGCGGCGATCAGCGGGCTGATCGTGAACCCCCCATGCGTTTCCAGGGCGC
>JAGQJP010000102.1 GCA_020430585.1 Myxococcales bacterium
ACCACTTCGTCTCGATCTGTCTCGAAGAGCTCGAGCAGTTGATGGGGCCCGTCGACAGCACGATCGCCAAGGCGAAGTACGGCCCGACCAAGCTGATGCTCGTCGGTCTCCAGGGCTCGGGTAAGACGACGACGGCGGGCAAGCTCGCTCTTCATCTTCGGCGCCAGGGCTTCAATCCGATGCTCGTCGCAGGCGACATCTACCGCCCAGCGGCGATCGAGCAGCTGCGCGTGTTGGCCCGTCAGCTCGAGATCGACTTCTTCACGATCGACGGCATCAAGCCGCCGGATCTGGCGACGCGCGCGGTCGAGCACGCCAAGGAGAACGGCAACGACCTCGTGATCTTCGACACCGCGGGTCGTCTGGCGATCGACGAAGCGATGATGCAGGAGCTCGAGGAGATCAAGTCGCGGACCAAGCCGGACAACATCTTCTTCGTCTGCGACGCGATGATCGGTCAGGACGCCGTGCGGACGGCCAAGGCGTTCAACGAGCGCCTCGAGATCGATGGCTTCATCATGACCAAGCTCGACGGTGACGCCCGGGGTGGGGCGGCGCTCTCGATCAAAGAGGTGACGGGCAAGCCGATCAAATTCGTCGGGATGGGCGAGTCGTTGGACAAGCTCGAACCCTTCCGCCCCGACGGCCTCGCCTCGCGAATCCTCGGGATGGGCGACATCGTCGGCCTGATGCAGGACTTCGAGCAGGTCGTCGACGAGAAGCAAGCCGAAGAAGACGCGATGCGGATGCTCAAGGGGCAGTTCACGCTGCGAGATTTCCTCGAGCAGATCCGCACGATCAAGAAGATGGGGTCCCTGCAGGACATCTTCGAGAAGATGCCCTTCATGTCCGAGCAGATGCCCGACAATTTCCAGATCGACGACAAAGAGCTGGTCAAGATCGAGTCGATCATCCAGTCGATGACCGAGTCCGAGCGCAACAACCCCGACGTCCTGAGCGACAGCCGATACAATCGGATCGCCAAGGGCTCGGGTCGTACGGTCAACGACGTCAAGGATCTCGTCGCCCGCTTCTCCCAGATGCGCCAGGTGATGGGGGCGATCGGAAAAGAGCCGGGATTATTGTCGCGCATCCCGGGGTTCAAACAACTGTCCCAGCTCAAGCAACTCAAGCAGCTGCAGGGAATGGACATGGCCGAGATCTTCGGCGGCAACGCGGGCGGGATGCCCGGGATGCCGGGAATGGGACAGAGCCCCGAAGAGATGGAGGCCGAGCGCCGCAGGAACCCGAAGTATGTCGACAAAGAGTCCAAGAAGAAGAAGCGCAAGGCCGAGCGAAAGGCTCGCAAGAAGTCGCGACGCCGCTGAGCGCCCATCGTCTCGGTGGCGACGACCGTTGCCGCCGACGTGGTTGTTGGCCTGCCTGGTCGCGCTCGTCGTGACGCCGCTCGTCTTCCCGCGCGACGCCGCCGCCGACGAACGCACGATGCGCGAGCGGATTCGCGCGATCCTGATGGTGCGCAAGCACGCGCCGCCGCCGAAATTCTGGAAACGCCTGGGCCATACGGGCCAGGACGCGCTCGTCAATCTGGCGACCGATATCAAGCAGAAGTTGATGATCCGCGTTCGGGCCTACGGCTGTCTGGCCTACTATCCGAACGTGCGTTCTCGGCGTGTTCTTCTCGCCGCGTTGAACAATCCAGAGGTCAAGATGGTGCTGCGACAGGCAGCGTTGCGCGCGTTGGGAGCGGGCTTCCGCCTCGAGGCGGTCCACGAGCTGACGCGCTTCATCTACGATCGGAGCCCCGACCTACGGATCTCCGCCGCCGAGGGGCTCTATTTCGTCCCGCTCCACGTCGCGCGCCGAATTTTGGTGACCGCCCTCGAGAACGAGAAAGAGCTACAGGTCCGCGAGGCGATCATGGCCTCGCTCAACCGCCAAACGCGCAAACGATGAGCCGTCAGGCGTCTGCGCGACGCTAGAATCTCCAACGCCCGAAAACATTGCGTCTCTTTCAACGGTGTAGCGGAAAGCCATGCGCGGTATGTCAATGGGAGTGCCAGTCGCGGAGACCGGCCACTGGTAAGGGTGGTCCGAGTCTTGCACAGGGGTGATCTCCGCTGATACCACGCAACAGCCGCGGTCGGACCGCTCAGAGGTAACGCTCGTTCATCGGCGGGCGGCGGGCGATCGCGCGTGGAGGGGACCTGTGAGCACGTCAGGAACAAAACGCCGTCGCACATTGGCAGCGTCACGCCGCGTTCTGCGCGACGATCCGGGTCAGTGCGTGTCGTGCGGCGCGTCGGGCATCGTCGGCGACGCTTGTGCCGAGTTCGTTTGCGCGCAGCACGGCTATCACCTCGTCCCGATCGAGTGCGCCCGGGTCGAAACGACGCGGTCGCTCCACGTCGGTCGCAGTGCCTACATCGGGAGAGTCGTCAGCGACTGTCTCGTCGTCGACGAGATCGGGTACGGTACGTTCGGCGCGGTTCTTCTCGCCCTGCAGCGACCGCTGTTGATGCCCGTCGCGGTCAAGCTGCTCCAGCTCGAACAGCTCGATCCCGAGCTGCGCGACGAGCTGACGGAGCTCGCGATTCACGAAGCGGGGAACCTGGCGCGCTTGAATCACCCGAACATCGTCGGGCTGAAGAAATTCGGGATCTATCGGGGTGTGCCCTATATCGCGATGGAGTTCGTCGGCAACGGC
>JAGQJP010000880.1 GCA_020430585.1 Myxococcales bacterium
CATGTTCGTCAGGTCGAGGCTGTCGACGCGCTCGAGGAGCGGAACGCGGAAGCCGCGCCCACCTTTGATCAAGCGATACCCCACGCCGCGATCGCCGACCATCGTCGTCTTCCCGGAGAAGATCAAGACCTGGTTCGGCGGGCAGATATAGATCAACTTACGCAGGCTCGCGATCCCCACCATCACGCCGACGATCACCACCCCGACCACGACGGCGATCACGATCAGTATCGTTTCGGTCATCTCGCACCTCCTGCCGCGGCGGCGTCGCCAGCGACGATACGCGGAATGTCGATCCCCGTCGTCTTGGTCACGGCGTCGAAGATCACCGAGAGCATCGCCGGATAGGCCGCGACGTACGACGAGAGTGTCTGCCCGTCGCCGCTGTCGATCAGGCTCAGCGACTGGATCTTGACCCGCTCGATCCCTTCGGCCATCTGGCCGAGGATCTTCTCCAGCCCTTCGATCACGTAGATCCCCATCGCCTGCTCGCCCGCATCGGCCCAGGCCGCGTTCAGCATATCGAGGGCCTTACCGACGGCGCGCCCGCGCTCGAGGATCGCCGCCGCATCGCCCCGCGCCGCGAACTCTTGGGCCTGCCGCGCCGCCTCTGCCGGCAACACGGCGTCGGTGTTCAAACGGATGCTCTCCAGCTCGGCCCGGACCTGCTGCAGCTTCTGCTCGGCCAGCGCCCGCGTCTCCTGAGCCGCCATCTGCGTGCGCGCCTCTTCGGCCTTCACGTTCGCCTCGAGATCGGCGCGAATCCGCCGCAGGTCGTTGTTCATCCGCGCGATCTCCGCCTCGACATTGGCGACGGTGACGTTCGCCCGCCCCGCATTCTCCGCCTCGGCCTGTTCCGCGTCGCGGTGGGCGTCGCTCTCGGCCATCTCGGCGTTCTTGATCACATTGGCGATCGCCTGTCGCCCGATCGAGTTGAGGTAGTTCCGCTCGTCGGCGACGTGTTGGATCTTGAAGGTGTCGAGGTGAATCCCGAGCAGGTTCAGGTCCGCCTCGGTCTCGTCGGCCATCTGTTGCGAGAACTTGAGCCGGTCTTCGTTGACCTCTTCGGGGGTCAGCGTCGCGAGCACGCCGCGCAGGTGGCCCTCGAGAGACTCTTTGGCGACGCGTCGAATCTCGTTCGGATCGCGGCCGAGGAAGCGTTCGAGGGCGTTGCCGATCAATCGCGGGTCGCTCGAGATCTTCACGTTCGCCACGGCGTCGACGTCGAGAGGGATCCCGCCGTGGGAGTAGGCGTTGCGAATGCGCAGCGGGATCTCCATCGTGTTCAGCGACATGAAGTCGACCTTCTCGACGAAGGGCTTCCGCCAGCCGCGCCCGCCGAAGATCATCCGATAGCCGCGCTCACCGCCGCCACCCGAAAAGATCATCACCTCGTTGGGTGGACAGATGTAGAGCAGGTTCTTGATGATCGCGAAGAAAAGTAGAACGAAGACGACGAGCACGCCGGCGAGAACCATCGCTCCAATCCCAATCATGAGCTCCTCCTAGGGTGTCAGTTGCGGGTCCGTGCCCGGAACACCGAGCACCGCCGCGCTGGAAACGACCTTGGCTTCACTCCCGTCGATCGAAATGATCAGCACGTCGGCGCCGATCGGCAACGTCCCCTCGTCACAGGAGGCGACGATGTCGATCATCTCGCCGCGCCGCTCGATGCGGATTTTGCCCGGATTCTCTGGCGAGATCGGCAGTAGCACCTTCGCCTCGCTGCCGACGAGCTCGGGCAACGCGGTGCCCCCATGGACCTGAGAACGGCGCAGATAGCGCATCAGATAGGAGACGACGAGGCCGGCGGCAAAGCCGCTGGCGCCGGCGGAGAGCCCTCGTGTCAGCTCGCCGACGTTCGTCAGCCAGCCCAGCAGCAGTCCGCAGAGTCCGAAAAATGCGAAGAAAAACGTCCAGAACCGCATGCTCAGAAAGGGAATCCAGGTCTCCGAGCCGAGGTCCTTGTGAAAATCGTTGGAGACGTCGCCGTGAGCGCCGACTTCCGCGTGGCCGCCGATCTCAGCATGTGCCCCGGCGACCTCAGCAGGGCCACCACCGATCTCAGCGTGGCCGCCACCGAGATCGCTGTCGCCCGCACCGAGGTCGGCGTCGGCATCGAGATCGCCCGAGGCCTCGAGCTCTGCCTCACTCGAATCGCTGCCACCGCCCAGCAAGCTGAGCACCACGAGTAGCCCACCGACCACTGCGGTGACGAAATAGAGCGTGGTCATACGTAGGAATTCCAGCTGAGTGTAAAGATCGACCTGACGCGGCAAGCGTAGACAAACCTCGACCGAATGTCAATCGAGCAACGGCGCGCCCGCCCCATGATTCCACTTGCCAACTCTGACAGCGATCGATACCCTGGGAGGGAACAGACAAACTGGCAACCCCCATCGCCCGGCCCGGTGGTGGACGTTCGGTCCCACGCCGCGCCGCAGGGAGCGACCGATGAGCCCAACCGACGATCGCAGCCCGACGCCGACGACGAGCGCGGGGGTCGACCGCTCCCACGACCACTCGACGGTCCAGAAACTGGCCTTCATCGGCGTTCACGCCCTCTCGGTGGCGATCGCCGCCTGGGTCGTCTTCGGCGGCGGAACGGCGGCGATCGGCTCGCTCTTCGGCCGCAGCTGGCGGGTTCACGATCCGACGCGCGCCGCTCTGGTCTTCGGAGCGGCGGTCCTCTACTTCGTCCGCCACGCGATTACGCTGTTCTACTTGATCATGCGGCGGATCACCTGGTCCGAAGGGATGGGGCTCGGCGTCTTCATCCTCGCGATCGAGGTCGGCTTCTGCCTTCTTTCGACGGGTGCGACCCGTTCAGCGGCGATGGCCCTCGGCTGGCTCGACTACCTGGCGATCGCCCTGGTGCTCGTCGGCTCGTATCTCAATAGCGCCTCCGAGATCGGGCGCAAATGGTGGAAACGCGACCCCGCGAACAAGGGCCATTGCTACACCGAGGGGCTCTTTCGCTACTCGATGCACATCAACTACTTCGGTGACACGTTGATGTTCAGCGGTTGGTGCCTGCTCACCAGCGTCTTCTGGACGTTGGCGGTCGCCGCGATGATGACCGCGATGTTCATCTTCATGCACATCCCGGGCCTCGACAGCTACTTGGCCGAGCGCTATGGCGAGGAGTTTCGCGCGTACGCGGCGCGCACGAAGAAGTTCGTGCCTTGGGTCTACTGAGGGGCTCGCTACTTGCCGCACTCGGGCGTCGTCGTGAAGCGATCGTCGGGATGGATCAGATTGCCCTTGCCGAAGTTGTCGACCACCAACTGCAGCGGCTTGCGATAGCCCGTCGTCGCCGAGAGCGGAAAGGTTTGATAGAGCGGTCGCTTCGTCGGCG
>JAGQJP010000881.1 GCA_020430585.1 Myxococcales bacterium
AGGCGCCTTGGGTGCAGGTGCGCTCGTTGAGCACGGGTTTTTGGGGCTCTCCGTAGCGCCACCAGTCGAGATCCGCCTTTCGCACGTCGTAGCGTTCGCCCTCGGGGATCAGCTCGTGGAGCATCACACGCCGAAAGAACTCGGCCATATCGTTGGTGCTCGAGCAGTTTCCCGTGCCGCCGCCGTTGTAGACCGTGCAGCCGACCTTGTCGGCGTACGAGGTGCCGCCCCAGGTGTGGGTCCGTTCGAGGGTCGTCGAGCCATCGGTGACGACGATCCGCTGCGCGACCGAGCGATCGTAGACGTAGGGCGCGTTGGTGACGTACCCACGCATCAGCGCGGTCTTCGTGAACCCGTTGGCCGTCGTGAAGAAACCCGCGTTCTGGGCGTCGAGGCCGACGAAGCGCAGGAGCAGGGTGTAGTCTTCGTTGGACGAGCAGGTCGTCGTGTCGTAGATCATCGCGCGGAAGGTCTTGGAGATGTCCTCGACCCAGCTCGCCCCGCTCTTGTGATAGAAGGTCGCCGTCGCGTCGAGAGAGACGTTCATCTCCTTGAGCAGCTGGAGCGTGGCGACGATCGAGTAGACCTTGATCGTGCTCGCCGGCCAGAAATCGACGCGATCGCCCGTGTCCTTGTAGCTCCGCCGCACGTAGCGCGGTCCGCCAGCAGACTTGTCGACGTAGATCACGCTGGCCCAGACGGGTGTCGACCCGCGGTGCAGATCGATCACCTTGTCGAGGTAGTCCAGCCCAGGCAACGGCGCGAGCGTCGCGTCCGGGGTGACATCGGGGGAACCGAAGGAGTCCGGGCTCTCGCCGTCGACGCCATCGTGATCGACGCTGTGTGCGTCGCCTTGATCGGCGCCGTCGGACCCGAGGTCCGCCTCCTCGACGCCGTCACCGCTTCCCGAGAGATCGCCGATCGTGAGGTCGAGAGCCACGAGGTCGTTGGCGAAGACGTCGCTTCCCTCGAGGGCGTCGACCCCGGCGGCCGTATCGCCGGAGCCGCCGAGGTCGGCGCTCGAGCTGCTGTCCTTCTCCGTGCTACCCGACGAGCCACATCCGCCGAAGAGCGTGAGCGCGAGCGCGGCGACGAGACCGAATCGCGCCATCCAGATCCAGCGCGCGCCCCCTGTCGCGTCGAGGGCCAACGTTGCCGCCGTTTTCATCGCTCGCTCCTCCGCCTCACAGCGTGCTCGACTGTCGATGGACGATCTTGTAGCGTTTCCGAATGCGCTCTTCGGCTTGTCGCACCTCGTGGCGATCGAAGACGAGGAGATTGTCGTGAGAGGTCCGAATCTCGAGATAGGTCCCGTTCTCGCGGCTCAACAGCTCGACGGCGTGCTTCAGGTCCCGCGGCGCGACACCGTCGATCGCCGCCACCGACTCGTCGTAGCAATCCTCGTAGCCGATCATCAGCTCGTCGGCCAAGACCTGCGTAATCACGACGACTTCGTGGCGCCCCTCGGTCGGCATCCCGTAATAGTAGGCCTCGACGAACTCCCGTGGCGCCTTCTCGCGCCACTTGTTCCAGGTGTCGAGGTAGTTGCGCGAGAGCGGCTGGAAGACCAGACCGCCGAAGACGTAGTAGCGCGGCTCGATGTCATACTCGCTGCGGGGCACCAGATAGCGCAGCGGCTTCAGCGTGACATCGAGATCGAGCTCCTCGCCCTCGCGGAGCACCTTGATCGACACGACGTCGCCGACCATCTGCTCGTGCAGCACGGTCTCGAGCGCCGTGCGGTAGCGCTCGGCGTACTCGACGGTGCCGTTGTTCGCGATGCGCTTGCCCATGATCTCGAGCAACACGTCGCCCGGCTGCAGCACACCCCAGCAGGTGTTGCCGTAGTAGATTCCGTTGATCAAGATCCCGCTCTGCTTGGCGTTCATCTTCCAGCGCTTGCGCAGATGGCGGTTCTCGAGGCTCTGGCCGACGATACCGAGCCCGGGAAAGCCCTCGTAGCCGCCGCGCTCGACGCCGCGCAGAAAGTGGCGAATGATCGGCGTGGGGACGATCTCGCCGATATTTTCGCCGTCGGTCCGGGACTGGAAGGCGATCCCGATCACCTTGCCCGCGCGAAAGACGGGGCCACCGCTATTTCCCGAGTTGATCGCCGCGTCGACGGTCACCGCCAAGAGTTTGCGCTGCGAGTGGGTGTAGTGCTGCGCCTCGACGCGGGAGACGACGCCCTCGGTCATCGAGATCTCCTCGCCGCCGATCGGGAAGCCGACGACGGTCACCTTGTCGCGCAACCGCGGTAGATTGCCGATCTCGGCGGGTTCGACGCCCTCGAGGAACGCCGGGTCTTCGCACTCGATCAGCGCCAGATCCGCCTCGTGGCAGATCGCCGTCACGCGGGCGACCTCTTTGTCGGGCTCGCGCGTCTTCTGCACTTGGAGGAAGGTCTGATTGGCGACGACGTGCGCCGCGGTCAAGATGCGGTTGGGCCCGATCAGGACGCCCGAGCCGCTGCTGTTATAGGGCGCCGCGGTCTGCCAGGGCACATCGTAGTCCGGGTCTTGAGCGGTCGTGAAAATCTTCAGCACTGACGGATAATCGAAGGGACTGCGTTCCATACGGCTTCTACTCACTATTCCTCGCTCTGGCGCCAGCCGCGCTCGCGTTTCTTGTGCGAGAGTTGGCGCTTGTGTTCCATCCGTTTCTCCCGGGCCGCGCGAGACGGCCGCGTCGGCACCCGCGGGGCCTCGGTTCGCGACGCCGCCTCGATCAGCTTCTCGAGGCGCGCGAAGCACTCTTCGAGGTTGCGGGCCTGACTGCGGTGTTTCGAGGAGATCAACA
>JAGQJP010000882.1 GCA_020430585.1 Myxococcales bacterium
AGGGCTGCTCCCAGACGTAGACCACGTCGATCGTGGCGTCGAAGTGCTCGGCGAACTCAATGGCGGTGCGCAATGCGGCCACCGAGCACTCGGAGAAGTCGACGGGCACCAAAATGCGCTTGACGGGTAACATGTTGCACCTCCTAGGCCGACGCCCGCCAGCGGCTCGCTCGAGCGCGGGACGCACGCGTCCACCTATCGATAATTATCGGCAAATCCGCGAATTGCCGATATGATATATGTCAAGCACGCCGTTGACGGGCATCATCGTCGAATCAGGCCCCTCGGACTACGATATGATCGAACGATGGTGTGTGCCACGTGGCGGCTCGCATGCGAGTGACGATCACGGAGGAGCGCGAGATGAAGAAGATTTTACTCCCCGTACACGACCCCAACGATTCAGCGACCCTCGATGTTGGGATCAGTGTAGCACAGCGGCTCGAGCGACCGCTCGAAATCCTTCACGTCCATGAGCAGGAAGAGACGGAGGTGCCACTCCGCGAGCTCCAGGCCCTGCTCAAGCGGGCCAAGAACGAAGGTGTCGAAGCGGAGCTCGTCGTTTCATTCGGCAAACCGATCAAGGAGATCGTACGCGCGGCGCACGGGATCGACCTGATCGTCCTCAAGCACCGCACCTACATGAACTCGATCGGCTCGGGGCTGCTGCGCATCTCGGACCTCGAGAAGGCGAGTGAGGCGCTCAGCCCCGTCACCAAGCAGGTCGTCAAGAAGGTCTCTCTACCGACGCTCGTCACCTTTGGCGTCGCGAGCAAGATGCGCCACCCGATCTTCGCCTACAATGGCAGCTGGTCGTCGACCGTCGCGATGCGCAGCGCGCTGCTCTTGATGGCACACAAGATGTTTCGGCGGGGCGTCGTGGTCTACGTCGGTAAAGTCAGTGAGAAGGCGAACGATGCGCTGAAGAAGGCGGTTCAGTTGGGCAAGGACTTCGACGTCGAGCTCGAGACTTGTATCATCGACGGCGAGCCGGCCCACGAGCTGCTCGAGGCCGCGGTGCGCTTCGATGCCGACATGCTGGTGATGGGGGCCTACGGACGCTCGTGGATCGAATACGCCGTCTTTGGCAGCGTCCTCGATGCGATCCTCAATCAGTCGACGATCCCTGTCTTCCTCGCCTGATGCGCCCGGCGGCTAGCGCTCCGCCCACTCGCTGCGCTCGATTCCGAACTTCTCGATCCGGTAGAGTAGAATGTGCCGCGGAATCTCGAGGTAGCGCGCGGTCTGGCTCTGATTGCCCCCGTGCTTGCGCAGCGCGGCGACGATCAGGGCGCGTTCCAGCTCGAGTAGCGGCAGGCGGTCGGCGGGTAGCTCGATGCCGTAGAGGGAGTCGCTCGGCTCGCGACGGGTGGGCGATGGCATTGACGAGTCGAGGTCGGCGGCGGTCAGCCTGTCACTCTCACGCAAGAGGACGAGGCGGGCGACGACGTTCTCCAACTCGCGCACGTTTCCCGGCCAGGCCCGCCGGGAGAGGGTCTCGACCAGGTCGTCGGAGACGCTGATGTGGGCATCGGGGCCATACTTGCCGACGAAGTGCTCGATCAGTGGGGCCACGTCGCCGGGACGCTCCCGTAACGACGGAACGCGAAGGGGGATCACGTTCAACCGGTAGAACAGGTCCTCGCGGAACTGCCCCGCGGCGACCGCCCGCTCGAGGTCGCGGTTGGTCGAGGCGACGACCCGCACGTCGACGCGCACGGGTTGTCCGCCGACGACATCGACGGTCTGTTCTTGGAGGACGCGGAGGATCTTGGCCTGCAACTCGATGGGCATCTCGCCGACCTCATCGAGGAGCAGCGTTCCGCCGTCGGCTTGCTCGAACTTTCCTTTGCGCGCTCGGGCGGCGCCGGTGTAGGCGCCCTTGGCGACGCCGAAGAGCTCGGCCTCGAGGAGATCGCCGGGTATCGCGGCGCAGTTGACCGCCACGAACGCCGCGCCGTTTCGCTCGGAGAGTTGGTGCAGCGCGCGGGCGACGAGCTCTTTGCCCGTCCCACTCTCTCCCTGGATCAGCACGGTCGCGCGCGTCGGCGCGATCCGTGCAACCTGGCTCAACAGCTGCGCCATGATCGTCGAGCGACCGACGATCGTCGTGCGGGCGTCGCTCAGGCGCGATTTGACTCGCAGCTGCCGATTCTCGTCGCGCAGCTCGACCCGTTGAAACAGGCGCTCGACCCGCAGTTGCAGCTCACGTCGGGCGATCGGCTTGGTCAGATAATCGTCGGCGCCTTCGCGCATCGCGTCGACGGCGGCCTCGATGCTGCCGAAGGCGGTGATCATCATCACCGGCACGTCCGCCGATCGAGAGCGGATATGGCGCAACACGCCCAGTCCGTCGAGCGTCGGCATCTTCAGGTCGCTGATCACCAACTGGTGCACCGCCGGGTCAAAGGCGGCGACCGCCGCCGTCGAATCCGAGTGGGCGTCGACCTCGTGGCCCGCCTCGCTGAGCTGATAGCGCAGCACCTCGAGCAGGCTCGGGTCGTCATCGATCAGCAGAATTCGTCGTGTCGTGCTCTCTGTCATCATGGCTCCGTCGCGGAAGGTAGACCTGCACCCGCGCTCCCGTCGGCTCCCGTTCGCCAATCTCGACGTACCCGCCGTGGGCCTCGACGATCAGCAGGCTGATCGCCAGGCCGAGCCCCGTCCCCTCGTCCTTTCCCGTGACGAAGGGGTCGAAGACGCGGTCGCGGTCGGCCTCGGGAATTCCGGGCCCGTCGTCGCTGACCTCGAGGGCGAGCCGCTCGTCGCTCTCGTACAACCGAACCCAGACGTGCCCGCCGTCGTCCACCGCCTGGACGCCGTTGAGGACCAAGTTCAGCGCGAGCTGACGCAGTTGGTCGGCGTCGGCCTCGATCGGCCGTATCTCGGCGTCGATCCGCGCGCTCAGCGTGACATTGTGCTGCTCGGCCTGTTTCTGGACCAGGCCGACGACCTCGGCGACGAGGGCACCCACGTCGGTGGCCCGCAGCTCGGCACGGTCGGGCCGCGCAAAGCTGAGGAAGCGTTGCAGCACGGCATTCAAGCGGTCGGCCTCACGGACGAGGATCTCGGCGAGATTTCTCTTCGGATGCTCGCTCCCGAAGTCATCGGCGAGAATCTCGGCCGCCCCTTTGATCGAAGCGAGAGGGTTTCGGATCTCGTGGGCCAGTCCCGCGCTGAGCTCGCCCAGGGCGGCCAATCGCGCCGTGCGTTCGAGCGAGCGCTGAATCGCCTTCTTCTCCGTCTCGGCCCGGCTGAGCTGCCCCGTGAGACGACGCTCGCGATCGATGTGGGCGCCGACGAGGCCACCGATCACGAAATAGAAGGCGATCTCGAGCAGTTTGTTCACCGCTGGCGACGGATCGAGGTGGTGCTCGATCAAGAAGGCGTGGGGCGCGTAGATCAACGCAGTGCCGAGAGCTGCGATCAGGCCGCCGCGCAGGCCGTTGACCAGGGCGATCATCAGCACGGGCAGATAATACAGGCGGCGCAAGAGGTCGTGGTACGGCGTGTGGTGCGTCGGGACCGTATAGTGGGCGATGCTGATCGCCAACATCAGGATCGCCGCGCTCACCGTCCAGAGCCTGGCGTTGCGCTCGCTCGGCGGCAGCGCTCCGAGCTGTGACGGTTTCGGATCGTTCATGGAGCGCTCCGCGCCGCGCCGACCACCGACTTGCGGTACGGCTTGAGGGCGTTGATCACGACGGGAAGGAGGAAGAGATCGGCGAAGAGGGCGACGATCATCGTGATGCAGGTCAGCATTCCGAAGTAGGTCGTCGGCACGAACTGGCCGAGCATCAGCGTGCCGAAGCCGATCACCAGGATCACGCTGGTGAAGGTGATCGCGACGCCGACCTCTTTGTGGGTCTCGCGTGTCGCGATCTCGTAGTCGCCGTGTTCGGCGACTTTGATTCGGTGCCGCTCCATGAAGTGGATCGTGTCGTCGACAGAGATCCCGATCGCCACCGAGGCGATCATCGTCGTACCGATGTCGAGGTTGATCCCCGCGGCGCCCATGATCCCCATATAGACGAAGAGCGGAAAAATATTGGGAATCATCGAGATCAGGCCGAGACGAACCGAGCGCAGCTGGACCATCATCGCCAGACAGATCACGAGCAGCGCCAGCGAGAAGCTCTTGATCTGGCTCGAGAGGAGAAACGAGGCCATGCGCACGAAGATCGAGGCCAACCCCGTAACGGTGAAGCGCGCGGCCACGGGCTTGCTCGGGATCGTCGTGAAGTGGCCACGGGCGGGGACGAGGCCGACGTCTCGCCCGATCGCGGCGATCCGGTCGTGGAGCGCGCGCAGCGATTTGGTGCCGAGCACGGCGGTGCGAACGACGACGCGGGTGAAGCGGTAGTTGAAGTCGACGTAGTCGCCCATCTCGCCGTGGTCGCCTTCGAGCTGCGCCAACAGCTGCGAGACCTCGGCGCGGCTGTCGGGGACGCGATAATCCCGCTCGTCACCGCCCAGGTAGATCCCGCGGAATTCCTTGACGAAGTCGACGATTCCCGTCACGTGGCGCACCGCGGGGTCGCGGCGCAGTCGCTGCTGTAGGCGCTCGACGCGGCGCAGAAAACGCGGATCTTTGACCCCGTCTCGCCCGTGGGTGTCGAAGACGAGAACCAGCGGCGCCACGCCCGCGAGTTTCTTGGCGATCACCTCCATCGAGGCGCGCAAAGGGTTGTCGCGACGGATCAGCTGCAGATCGTTGGTTTCGATGTTGACCCGCGCAAGACCAAAGCTGCTGACCACGACCACGATCGCCGAGCCGATGGCGATCGCCGCGCGCCGTCGTTTGGTGATCTCGGCGATCCGCAACATCAGCTTGACCATCTTCGAACCCAGGCCACGGGCTCGCCCGTGCTCGTCGGCTTTGGGCGGCCGCAGGATGTCGACGCAGAGGGGGAGGGCGATCGTGCTCAGAATGAAGGCGATCGTTACGCCGAAGGCGGCGAGGAGCCCAAAGGTTGCGATCACACGAATATCGGAGACCAACAGCGAACCGAAGCCGAAGGCGGTGGTCAGGCTCGTGAAGAAGCAGGGTTTCATCACCCGCGTCAACGCGGAGACGACGGCCTGTCGATTGTCCATCGACAGCGCGAAGTGCCGGTACTCCGAGTAGTAGTGCACCATGTCCGCGATGCAGACGGCGACGAGGAGCGCCGGGAGGATCCCGGCGATGATCGTCTCGTCGATCCCGAGCAGCCCCATCAAGCCTCGGACCCAGACGACCGAAACGACGACGACGACGATCGGCAAGACGACGCCCGCGAACGAGCGGAAGAGAAAGGCGAGGGTCACGAGCACGAGGGCGACGACCATCGGGAAGAGGGTGCGCTGATCGCGGCGATTGAGCGAGCGGAACTCCGTCGAGAGGAAGGGCATCGACGCGGTGTAGAAGCGCCGGCCCGTCTCGCGGCTGAGCGTCGCGAGGAGAGCGTGGATCGCGTCGTGCACCTTGTCCTTGGACCAGAAGCTCTTGAGATCGCGATGTAGTGTGGCGATCACGGCGACGTGATGGCCGTCACGGGCGAGCAGACCGCCGCGGAGTCTCTCGGTCTCGAGCGCTCGTCGCAGCAGATAGCGCGCATCTTCGAGGGTGCGGGGTGTCGTCTTTACGAATGGAGCGACCTTGAAGACCGTCTCGACGTCATCGACCTCGCTGCGCTCTCCCAGCCAAAACAGGGGCGCGCCGGTCTCGGGTTGCCGCTCGTCGCCGTCGATCAGCGTCCATTCGTTCGTCGCGACTTTCACGTTGGCGAGGGAATAGACGGATCGCAGCGGATGGAAGCTTGGAGGCTTGACACCCGTGAGGGTGCGTTCGAGCTCGTCGGTCAAGAGCCCCCAGACGGGCGGATAGCGGGGGATCTCGATCGCCGCGAGGGCATCGGTCAGGCGGCGGAGCAGCCGATACTCCGACGGGGCAAAGGGGTTGTCCGTGTCGAACGTGACCAGGACGATCTGGTCCGAGGGAAAGGTTTTCTTGTACCAGCGATAGTTGTCGATCTTCGGATCGCCGTCGTTGAACCAGACATCGATGTCGTGGAGGAACTGGACCTTCGTCGCCTGGTAGCCGAAGAACGCGCTCGTCGCGATGACCAGCGCCAGGAGTGGATAGCGAAAGCGAACGAGGGCGACGGCGATACGTTTCAACGCAGGATCAGGAAGGAGATGACCGCGGCGAGGATGACGAGCAACGCGATCATCAACCACTTGCTATTGAAGGCGGTCGAGTTGTTCGTCTGCGGCTGGCTCGCCGGCTCGGCGCCGAGTGCCGCCGCGGCCGCCTTCTGGCGCATCTCCTCGCGGGCTCGTAGGACGGTGTCGAGGTCCATCGCCACGGTGTCGGCGAGCTGTCCATCCGTGCCGTCGCCGGCGGCCTTGTCCGCGGGTGTTGGCGGGTCGGCGTCGGCGCTCGCCCGCGCTCGGAGATCGTCGAGCTGCGCCCGGTTCACGGTGAGGGTCTCGCCATAGGCGTCGACGTTCGCTCGCTCGCTCGCGCGCTTGAGGGTGTCGGGTGAAATCGCCTCGGTGCTGGCGAGCTGCGTGTCGATCACGACGCCCTGGGCCGGAGCGCTCGATGCGCCGGCGGGCTGCGTCGCCGCGTTGTCGGGCTGCGTCGCCGGATTGTCGGGCTGCGTCGCCGGATTGTCGGGCTGCGTCGCCGCATTCGTCGTCGCGGCGCCAGCGGGCGCGGTAGCATCGCGACCAGCCAGCGTC
This sequence comes from Myxococcales bacterium, assembly GCA_020430585.1. Taxonomy (GTDB): domain Bacteria; phylum Myxococcota_A; class UBA9042; order JAGQJP01; family JAGQJP01; genus JAGQJP01. The sequence continues at coordinate 6,727 of JAGQJP010000882.1, forward strand.
TCACTCTTCGGCTTCAGAATTCCCGCGGCTCGGAGCTTCTCGGCATACTCTTCGGGAATATTCGCCGGATCGAGGGCCAGCGTCGGATCGGTCTGCCTCGCGCCCGGTCGCTCCCCGGGGGGCGGCGTCTTGCCTTTTGGGTCACTCATCGTTTCATCGCAACCGACGGATGGTCTGCGTCATTGGTTATCGTCGTTGGTGGTTATACCACAACCGAGGACCGCGTGCCAAGGGCGGGCGGTGGATTTGGGCCTCAGGTTCGGATGCGCGGCAAGTCGGCCTCGGGAAGCAGGAAAAGCTTCACGATCGCGGGCAATTTTCGCTTGTTGTCGGTGTCGATCATCACCCGCTCGGCGAGGAGCCGCTCACCCTTGACGGTGCAGCGCAGGTATCCCGTGGGAAAATTGAAACGCCCCGAGAGGGACGGCGAAACCAACACTGGGTGTTTCGGTGTGCGGACGCGAACGCCGAGGTGCCAGTGGCCGGCGAGCGCGGCCAGCGGCCGGATCTCGCC
>JAGQJP010000883.1 GCA_020430585.1 Myxococcales bacterium
CCATTCGCGCCGCATGCGCCTGTGCGACATTCGGTGTTCGCCGTGCAGGAATCGCCCGGGCCACCGACCGCAACGGGATCTTTGCAGAGAAACACGAGGCTACCCGGGTTGTCGACGTCCTCGATCGGCGAGCAGACCTTGTTGTTCTTGCAATCGGTATTGAGAGCACAGAGAAGGGTTTGTCCCGAGCACTTGTGCGTCGCCAAGTCGCAGGATTCGGTTCCCGGACATCCCGTGTTGTTCTTGCAACCCTTCTTGCACGCGCTTACCGTCGTGTCGCAATACTCCGAGTTGCGGGGGCAGTCGGAGTCGGAGTTGCACGGACCCGTGCACTTGGCGTCGGTCTCGGTGCAAGAGCTCGTCGGCTTGCAGTCGCACGGCGCCGTACAAGAGGGATCGGTCGCTGTACAGGCGCTGCCCGGCATACAATCACAGGTTGTCTGACACTTCGGATCGGTCGCGGTACAGCTACTGCTCGGCAGACAGTCGCAGGTCGCGCAGTTGGTCGCTGTAGCGGTGCAGCTGCTCGTCGGCAGGCAGTCGCAGGCCGGCTGACACTTCGGATCCGTCGACGTGCAGGCACTCGACGGCAGACAGTCACACTGGGACTGGCACTTCGGATCGGTCGCCGTGCAGAGGCTCGTCGATTTGCAGTCGCAGCTCTGGCCCTGGCACAGCGGATCCGTCGTCGTACAGGCGCTCGTTGGCGCGCAGTCGCAGGCATTCGGGTCCTTCGGCGCGCAGACGCCCGGCGAGACACAGGTCAACGAGGGATCACCGCACTGTGACTCTTCGACGCAGCTTCGCGCCTTGCACACGTTGCTGTCGCAATACTCGTGCTTGGCACAATCGGCGTTGGAAACGCAGCTCTTGCTCGAAAGCTTGCTGCACACGCCGTCGACGCAACTCGACTCGGTACCGCAGTCGGCGTTGCTGTTGCATTTCGTGCCGCCCGACTTCGCACAGCCAGCGGCGACCACGAGCACGAATAGGGTCAGCGCCACGCTCGTCCAACGTCCAACTTCTCGAATCATCCCGGGACCCTCCATCGATTCACCCCGCGCCAAGAAGTTGTAAATCTTACCAACCTCGTCCGCCGTTTGCAAGCTCGATCATGCGTTTGTTCGTGCGTTTGTAGATTTTACAGAGGGGCGTCGACCGATCTGGAAGGCGCGTCGCGGCCACGCGCCTGTGGGGGCGCCCGTCGAGGACCGCGCGAGACGTCGGAATCGTCGATCAGGGCATCTGGACGTTGTCGCAGGTGTGATCGACGCAGCGGCGAAAATAGAGCGCCTTGAGATCTTCGGTCCAGGTGTAGCGACAGGAGTGGAGAAACTCGATCGTCGACAGATTGCCCGTGGCCGTCAAGACCGTGCAATAGAACTGGCTTCCTTCGCCACTCGTCGTATTCCCGAGATCCTGCGCGGCGTCATTGGCCTCGGTCACGACATAGACCACCTGTTTGGCGGGGTCTTCGCTTTCGTCCGCGCAGACATAGTAGCCTTTGAGGAGCGAGGTCACGATCGCGCTACCATTGTAATAGGTGATTCGCTCTTCGAAGTACTCGCGGTCGACGTGAAACGACCATTTGCACGTCTTGTACTGCTCGTTGCACTGCGTCTCATCCGGCATCACGACCTTGCCGTTCACAATCGCCGTGTCGTCGGGACCGCCGCCCACGAAGTAGCGCCAGTTGCCGAAGAGGCCCGGTTTCCCACCCTGGCAGGTCGTCTTGGTGAGCTGAATCGTCTGGTCGACGATGTCCACCGGGGCCGTCAACACGCCGTTGGTCGACACCGATCCCTGCGGAAACACGGGAGCGTCCCGCGGCCCGAGGTTCGTCCCGGTCGTCGTGTCGGACGTCGTCGTGTCGGACGTCGTCGTCATATCCGTTTCGGTCACGGTGTCGGCCGTGCCATTCGAGCTCGACGATTTCTTGCAACCGAAAGCGAAAAGCAAGAGTGCTGCGATAATGAGGTACCTGCGCATGATCGTGTCCCTTACGGTGTTGGTGCTGGTGTTGCGGCGATCGGCCGCGATCCTCGATCATCGGTTTCGCGGCGGTCGTGATGAGTATAACACGCTCGAAATCGTTTCTCCATCCACAGCGACACCATTCGACAACGTTCGGCGAACGGCGTCGGAGAGAGGGCGAGATGGGGCTCGAAGCTCGGTCCCCAGCGCCGTGCGTCGCTGCGCACGAAGAGGGCGCAGGTCGGCGTCCCAACGGCGACGGCTAGATGCATCGGCCCCGTGTCGCCGCAGAGCAATCCATCTGCGTGGGCCAGTCGCTCGGCCATCTGCTCCACGTCGGTCGGCGGCGCGAGCGTTCCAGAGCCGAGCTCACGCTGGAGCTCTTGGGCGAGGCTCTCCTCGCCTGGGCCCCAGAGAAACTCGAAGAGCAACTCGGGCCCGAAGCGCGCCTGCAGCCGGCGAAGGAGCAACGCGTAGTGGGCGAGTGGGAAACGATGGTCGCGCTTGCGACCGCCGGCGTGCACGAGCAGGTGAAACGCACCGGTGCGGCGCCCATTCGAATCGAGCTGGCGTCCGCTCGGCCAGCGCGGACCGCCGGGAAACAGCGGACGAGCGCTCGACGCCCCGATACCGAGAGGCGCCAGGAGCGATAGCTTGCGCGCGACCTCGTAACCGCCGGGATCCGGCACGGCGTGCGTGACGATCCCGCAATCCGGGCCACGGCGGTGGGCGACCACCATCGGAGCATCGCAGGCGGCGGCGAGCAGCATGTGCGTCGCCGAGAACGCGTGGGCGTGAGAGGCATCGATCACGACGTCGAATCGCTGGGCGCGGAGCTGCCGGAGCAGTCGAAAAAGACGCCGAGGAGCGCGGAACAGCCAGCGTTTCTCGAATGTCAGCAACTCATCGAGGTCCGCGAGACGGTGCCAGATCGCAGCCTTCTTCTCGGCCACCAGCGCGCCGAGCCGAGCATCGGGATAGGCGGCCCGCAGAGCCGAGACGAGCGGTGCGGTGAGAATCAGGTTGCCGAGCCGCTCGTCGACGCGGATCACCAACAGGCGAGGAGCCTCGGAGCCCGGGCCCTCTTGCGCCTGGGGCTCGCCTCGGCGCCGACCGGCGAATCGGCGCAGCGCCACCGCGATCCATCGCCAGAGGAGACGCTTCATCGCCTCCCTCCACGCGTGGTTGGAAGCTCCAGCACGCGCTCGTAGAAGCGCTCGACAGCCTCCAGCCGCGCTTCCGCGGTATGCCGCGACAGAACCAGCTCGCGCCCCGCGCGCCCGCAGGCCCGCCGCCTCGCCGGGTCGCCGAGAAGCGCAGCGATCGCCGTCGCGATCGACTCGGGCGACCGCCAGTCGACGCCGATCCCGCACTCTGCGGCGGCGAGCGCATCCGCCATCGCCCCATCGTGCCCCAACACCATCGGGCGTTCGCAGGCCAGCGCCTCGAGCATCCCGCGGCACGTCGCGTCGCTTCCCGGCGCGAGCCAGACGGCGACGTCCGCGGCACGATAAGCCGACGGAAGCTGGTCGCTCGGCACGTAGCCGACGAAGCGCACGCTGTTCGGCTCGACGAGGCGTGACGCGGCGGCACGCAGCTCGGCCTCGTGCTCGCCCCGTCCGGCGAGGGCGAGAAGCGCCGTGGGAAACGCGTGGCGCACCCGCGAGAATGCTTCGATCAGCGTCCGATGCTGTCGATGCGGCTGAAAGCGGGCGAGCATCAGGACGAGAGGAGCATCGATCGGCACCTGATGTCGCCGCCGAAACTCCGGCCCGTCGGCACCCGGCGAAAAGCGCGCACCATCGACGGCACCGTGGACCAACGCGACGCGCGCGGGATCGATCCCGTGGTGACGGACCAGGATCTCGCGATGGGCCTGTACGCCGACGATCAATCCGTCGCAGGTGCGCATCAGCCGGCGGCGCCAGGCCGAATCCTCGATCGAGCGGGCCAGGTGAATGCTGCGAATCAAGCGGTGCCCTGCCATCTTCCTGCCGCGCAGCGCCGCGACGGCGAGCCAGTGGTCGTGTGTCATGTGGGAATGGACGATCGAGGGCTCCCGATCGAGGAGGCGTCGGCGCAAGATCAGAACGTCCCAAAGTGACTGCCAGGGCAGCGCGTGGGTCGAGCAGCTCATCCCCTCGATCCGCGCGAGCCCCAATCGCTCGGCGCGCTCACGGATATTCCCGGGGCGCCGCCCATCGAGCGCCAGCTCGACCTCGTGCCCCGCCGACGCGAGATCCCGAGCGAGCGTCAGCGCTGGCTCTGCCGCTCCCGTCCAGAAGCGGTAGCTGTACAGCATCGTCACCGGCGCGGGGGAGAGGTTCGCCTCGACGCTGGTCGGGCGACGAGTCGCCTCGTCGCTACAAATCGGGCTATTTCGGTCCACGTCGTTCGCCGTCGGACGTTGCCGGCGTGCCGCTGCGGCGCTCCAGCTCGCGAATGAGAGATGAATAAAAGCGCTGTTTCGCCGGCGGACGCAAGCGCAAAACGATCGATCGAGCAGGTTTCCAGGCGCGGCGGCGAAGCGCGCGGAGAAGACGCCGCTCCACCACCTCGGGGGGCGTGCGCTCGTCGACAACCAGCGTCCCGGCGGGTGAAATCGAGGCGAGCCGCTCGACGATCGAGAGAAGGATCACCGGGCCCGAACCCCAGAGCGAGGCGCGTTGGGCGTCTAAGAACGCGCCCCTGGCCTTCGCGAACGCGTCGCGCTCACCCGACAGCGCCTTGGCAAGGAATCCGTAGCCCCGTTCGATCGCCTGCCGCCGAGCCGTGCCGCGGACGTGGTACCAGGTCGTACCGAGCGTCACGAAAACGATGCCCAGCACCACGCTGCCGACCAACAGTCGCTTGCGGCGCTCATGTTTCAGTCGAGGGTTCATCGCTAGCCGGGTCGAGGCGAGTCTCGTCCCGCTCCGCTTCGCCGATCCAGATGTCCCGAACGGCGTCGTACGCCAGATAGAACCGCCGCGCATCGTCGGTCTCGACCTCGAACCAGCTGCGGCCGGACGGCGAGCGCCAACGACGAATGATGCGCGCAACCCGAAAACGACGACCTCCGATCGCAAAGGCGAGCGGTTTTTCGTTCAGCTGATACCCCGAGTAACACGAGACCGCGATGTTGAGATAGCGTACGCGTCCCATGGCCTTATTGTTCGGTTCGACGCGGTTTGCCCGCGCCGCCCAACATCCTAGCAGAGTTGGCGCAGTTGACAGCAAAAAATTTTTTGATATCGTAGTATTCAGGATCAACAATCGGTCCAACCCGAGAGGCAGACGTGGAAGAATTCAACGGCAACGAAAAACCCGTAGAGCTCGACAGCGTTTTTCAATGCAAGCCGAGGCGTCGAGCCGTCGACGTGCGCCAATGCTTGCTCGACTATCTCGACGCCAACGCGTTCACCGTCGAGAAGTCGGCTTGCTACCGCTGCCCCGTCGGCGCCGACTATCGCAAGCAGTACGCCAACAGTTAGCGGTCGTTCCACCTCACCTTCAGTCGTCCGGTGCGATCTCCTGCGCCTCTTCGTCCGGCCAGATCCGACCCCGGACGCTGGGCACGAGCGCTTCGCTCTGTCGGCGAATCTCGGTCCACCGCCCCTCGGGAACCGAACAAAATGCCCCGACGACTTGGGGATCGAAGAGGATCCCCGACTTGTCCTCCAGCTCCAGCCGCGCATCGGCGTACGGCGACGCACGGCGATACGGCCGATCGGAGGTCAACGCGTCGAAGCAATCGACGACGGCGAAGATCCGCGACCCGAACGGAATCTGCTCGCCGATCAGCCGCTGTGGATAGCCCGAGCCGTCGTAGCGCTCCTGGTGGGTCA
>JAGQJP010000884.1 GCA_020430585.1 Myxococcales bacterium
CAGCGCGGACATGGTCGCGCAGAACTACTTCTCCCATACATCGAAGGACGGTCGCTCCCCAGCGCAGCGGATGAAGGACGCCGGGGCGACGAATCTCGGGGCCTGGGGCGAGAACATCGCCGCCGGCTCCTCCACGGCGGAGGCGGTGATGCAGCAGTGGCTCAACTCGAGTGGCCACTGTCAGAATTTGATGAACCGGTCCTTCGCGTTCATCGGGATCGGCAAGAAGGGCACGACCTGGACGATGACCCTCGCCGCGAGCTACCAGTGAACGGCCGACGCCGTCAACGATAGAATCGCTGCGACGAGGACATGATCGAGATTCCCCCTTCGAGCAGGGTACCGCCGAGGCGACACTCGAGGGCGCCGGGACCGCCCTCGTAAGAGGCGATCGTTTTGCTCCTCATCGTCGCCTCCAGGCAGGTTCGCACGTTGGCCGGCACGGTACCGAGGACGTGGGCGCTCACGACGGCGCCGTTTTTGGCGACGTGGCCGCGTACGGTGACCCGGATCTGACCGAAGTGATGGTGCTGCTTGAAGCAGCTCAGAAGTCCCGTGCAGGCGATCGCCGAATACGTCCGAGAGAGCACTTCGTCGCGGTACAGGCGCTCTTGCTCCGGGATTCCGATGATCCGGCCGCCCCGGTGGCGGACGATCCGTCCCTCGATCGACGTCGTCTTGGAGACCTCGACGATCGCCCCAGAATACACTTCGAGCGCGACCCGTTGACCCCGAATCCGTCCGCCGATCAGCTTCAGCCGTGCCTTTCCTCGAACGTAGATCCCGCTTGGCCCATAGACATCGACATTGCGCAGCTCGGCGGTCGAGTCGCCCGACATCGAGAGCGCCCGCGAGGCGCCGACGAGCCGTCCACCGACCATCGTCAGCTTCGCTTTGCGGCTCATACTGATCGCCGTGCGACCGACCAGGGTCGACCCTCGGATCGTGAGGCGACAGCTTCCGTGCGCGTAGATCAACGTTCGCTTCGGCATCTCGACCCTCAGGTCGTTGACTTCGTAAGTCGTGCTCTTGTAGCACGAGAGCGGCTTTTTGCCATTCCAGATGTTGGGCTGCGTCACGCGGTAGAGGATGAAGATCCCCACGCCAGCGATCGCGCCGAAGATGGCGATCCCGGAGAGGATCGCGCCGATCGAGCTCCCGCCGCGTGCGTTCGTGTTCGCCTCCTCTCGACGTCCCGTGATCTCGGCGTCGTTCGAGCCGCGGCGGTGATCTCGACTCGGTTCCTCGGTTCGTACCGGTCGCTCGTCTCGCGTTCGCCGCGCCGTACGGCTACGCGCCGGGTGCACCGCTTCGCTGCTCTCGCGCTGCACCAGATAGTCGCGTCCGCCGCAGCCGTAGACCGAACAGCCACCATAGTCATCCCAGCACTCTTGGTGATGACGCGTCAGGCAATCGGCGCAGACGCGATTGGGCTCGTCTTTGCTAACTTCGGCGCGGCAGAAGGGACAGTGTTTTCCGCCGCCTCTGACCGTGATCGGGTCGTCGGTCATGAACGCGAAACTCCAACGCAAGAAACGCTATCGATGCGGGCAGACTCGCGCGAACGCGATGCCGAGCGTGCAGGTCGATGGTAGCTCGTTACGCCGAGAGGCACAACCGGAAGCGTGTTGTACGGCGGGACCTCCGAGAGGGTGAGGCCGATCGACGAAGGGCTACTCGGTCTCGTTTTCGACGTAGACGCCCCACGGCTGGGAGACGCGGCAGTCCAGGGTGTTGTTCGGCCCTCGGGCGTTGCCCACACCCATCCGCTTGAAGCTGGCGTAGGTGCCGTCGCAATCGAGGTCCCCGAGCGCCCAGGCGGTGTAGCGTGAGGCATCACCGACGCCACCTTCGAACATATAGTTGTAGTAGTGCTTGTCCGACATCTTGAACAGCAGCGCTTGCCAGGTGGCCGTCGTCCACGCGGCTTCGTTGGGCTCGCACTTTCCATCCGCGGCTCCGTCGGTGCAGCAGGCATTCGGATTGCCCGCCACCGGAGTCAGCGCCTGCACGCCAGGGAACTGGCAGGATTGCGGGTTGCCGCTCGAGTCGGGCCAAACCTGGGAGTAGTAGCGCACGGCGCCGGTATGGATCTTCTCGAGGGCGGTCAGCGCCTCGGACGTCTTGGCTTTACGCATATAGCGGACGAACGCAGGGATGGCGACCACGGAGAGGATACCGAGGATCGCGACCACGATCATCAGCTCGATCAGCGTGAAGCCTGCCAGGCCAGTCGATACACGGGAGCCCTGGGCTTGTTTTCTGGTACACATCGCGTTTGCACTCCTGAAGGTGCGCCGGACCTGGCGCGAGGCTGGATCCCTGGCGCGCGGCGACTCCCGCGATTCGCTGCGCCTCGTGATCCGAGGACGACGACATGTCGTCTATTCGAATTATCGTCGGAATTGCCGTCGATAGATAGGAGAATCGCCGAATGGCGCGTCAGAACTCGACTTGAATGAAGGTCGCTGGTCCGGGGGCACCAGAGCGGTCGACGACCAGACCGATGAACATCCCGCTGCCACCAAACGTCGCGGTATCGATAGAAAACTTGGTGAGTTTGCTCGAGTTTGGCCAGACCGTGATCAGCGCGCTCGTCACCAGGTCGAGGATGTAGAGCTGCTCGACGTTGTCTTTGGTGAGGTTTCCGCGCAGAGCGACTCGCGTGCCCCCTTTGTTCAACTCGAGCACCCGGACTACGCCCTGCGTTCCGCTCAGGTTGGTGATGTCGACCAGTGATTTCGAGATCGAGCCGGCATAGGAGATGCGATGCAGGCTGACGATTCCGACCTTCTCCAGGTCGCCCCAGACCATGAGCGTGCTCTTCGTCGGATCATCGATCATCCCCATCGGCCCCGTGCCCGTCGAGGGCTCGGCGAAGAGGGCCTTGGTCGTGAATTCGGGAAGCGTGGTATAGGCGATCCCTCGCTTCCCGGCGTGGTCGTAGAGCGTGAAGAGGTATTTGTTGTCGTGGGAGAAGACGAACGAGATGACCGTCGCACCCGCGGGTAGCGCGATCGTGATCGGTTTCGGCGTCGCGGATGTCGCGTCGACGACACGCGCATAGACGGTGTCGGTGTCGATCTGGCGCTCCTCGAAGGCGACGTACATCCCGCCGGGTGAGACGGTCATCGAGAATGGCGTGCTGGTGACATCGAAGTTGGCGCTGTCGTCGGAGATTGGCTCGAATGGTTTGCTGCCGTCGACGGGCACGCGGTAGATGTGCGTCCGCGCCGTGGCCTCTATGGTCAGCGAAAAGATCAGGTAGTTGCTCTGGGGCAACATCATGAACGGGAAGTTGTACGTCGACTTCGTCAGCCCGGCCAGGGGAACCGCGAGCTTCTTCACCAGGTCGATCGAATAGATTCCATGGAGATCCGGGGACGCGGGATCGCGACCGAGGAAGAAGACCCGCTTCTCGTCCTTGGTCACGCCGATCGAGCCCGGCGTCGCCGAAAGGGTCACAGGCGGGAGGGCATCGGTCCGCGATAGTAGCTCCGAGCTCGCGCTTCCGTCGGCGGGGACCATCGAGATCGTGAACTCGTTTGCCGCGCCGTAATCGGCGGCGAAGAGGACGATGTCGCCAGCGATCGAGTGGAACCACGGCACCTTCGGGTTCGGGTTGATGCCCAGTCCGGTGATCGCCTTGGGATCGGGCAATGGATCGACGCACGTCGGCACGACGGACAAGAGCGAGACGGCACCGCCCGGCTCTGGGGCGTACGAGAGGACGAGCCGGCCGGTTTCCGCAACGCCGACGTTGAGGATCTCGCCTTTCGTCTCCTTCGTCGGCGGGCCGCAGAGGTCGAGCTGGTTCTTGGGGCCGACGCGGTAGATCCGCCGGATATCGTCGTTGGCGAGCGAGCCGAGCAGGTAGATCAGCGACTTGTTCGTGTCGATCACGACCTGAGGATTGTAGACGTCGAGCAACGAGATCGTCGGCCCGCTGACCGTCGTGTCCGAGTCGCCGTCCGCTGTCACGGTGTCGGCCGTAGCGTCGCTGCTGCCGTCGACCTGATCGCTGAGGTCGCCAGGTGCGTCTCCCTCGTTGCCGTCGCTCGGCGATGCATCGGACACGCTGTCGGTCACGCCGTCAGAGGGTGTGGTGTCGTATACGTCCTCGTTCTGCGCATCGGTCGTGCTGTCCGCTCCGCCCGTGTCGCCGCTGACGACGTCGCTCGTCGGCCCGACACAGCGTCCCGAGATACAGATCGCACCCGTTTGGCACTCGCTGCTCGACGAACACTCGCTCGCGTTCGTCGCGCTCGACTTGACGCACGAAACCGCGAGCAGCAGCATTGCGATCGCGATCATCCCCAGGCTGATTCGCACAAAGGAGGGCACTCGTTTCATCTCGACTCCTACGTTTACGTCATCCACATGAATCGCTCCCCGAGCGATCCCTTGTCCCGTGCAGCGCATGTACCGAAAGACTACCCGATCCGGGCACGACTTTCCAGCCCCAGCCTCACGATGAGCGTCCGCGATGTTCGCCGTTTCCCGGTGGCGTCGAAGGCGCCCGACATGCACCTGGTCCGAGGCTGGCCGCCGTGGGGGGGCTCGGTGTGGATGGTCCGAGGCTGGCCGCCGTGGGGGGTCTCGGTGTGGATGGTCCGCGGCTGGGCGCCGTGGGGGGGCTCGCTGTGGGTCGCGGCCGTGGGGGGCCTCGCTGTGGATCGCCGCCGCGG
>JAGQJP010000885.1 GCA_020430585.1 Myxococcales bacterium
CCCGACGCTGCCGATGCGCTCGCCGCGGCGATCTGCCACTACCACCACGCGACGTCACTGCTCGCGCGACGGGTGCCGCGATGATCGCTGGCGCTCGAGCGCGGAACGACACGGCGCGAACCGTCGAGGTCTCGCGATGATCGCTCGACTCCGCGGGACCGTCGTCGCCAAGACCGTCGACTCGGTGACCGTCGACGTCGGCGGCGTGGGCTATCGTGTGTTCGTGCCGATGTTGGCGATGAGCCAGCTCCTCGTCGGCGAAGCGGTGGAGCTGCAGATCCATACCCACGTTCGCGAAGATGCGCTGCTGCTCTACGGCTTCCCGACAGACGATGAGAAGTCGCTGTTTCGCTTGCTGATCGCCGTCAGCGGGATCGGCCCGAAGCAGGCCCTCAACATCATGGGCGGAATGGAGGCCGACGAGCTCGTCGGCGCGCTGCGACGCGACGATCTGAAGGCGCTGAGCCGAATTCCCGGGGTTGGCAAGAAGACCGCCGAGCGTCTCTGCTACGAGCTGCGCGACAAGGTCACCAACCTCGCCGCGCTCCCCTCCCCGAAGGCCGGCGCCAGTCCGAGCGCGCTGCTCGACGACCTGCTCTCGGCGCTCGTCAACCTGGGATACAAACCGAAGCTCGTGGACGACGCCATCACCGCGCTGGCGAACGATGGGGTGAGTGGTGACTTCCAGACGCTGCTGCGCGAGGCGCTCAAGAGACTGCGGTAACCGATGAACCGCGCGCGGTGCGCGGCAGAGGTGAGCTGATGGAGCGAGAGCTCGATCCGAGCCAAGTTCAGGATGACGACCGCTACGAGCAGAAGCTGCGGCCCGCTCGATTGGTCGAGTTCGTCGGCCAGGCGACGCTCAAGGAGAACCTCGCCGTCTTCATCACCGCCGCCCGGAGGCGAGGCGGGGCGCTCGACCACTGCCTCTTCTGCGGACCTCCGGGACTCGGCAAGACAACCTTGGCGCATCTGATCGCCAACGAGCTCGGGGTGCAGATCCATAGCTCGAGCGGCCCCGCCCTCGAGAAGAAGGGCGATCTCGTCGGCCTGCTCTCGAACCTCGGCGAGCGGGACGTGCTCTTCATCGACGAGATCCACCGCCTCAATGCGGTCGTCGAAGAGAACCTCTATCCGGCGATGGAGGATTTCCAGTGCGACATCATCATCGGCGAAGGCCCCCACGCCCGCAGCATGAAGCTGCCCCTGCCGCCGTTCACGCTGATCGGCGCGACGACGCGCACGGGGCTCTTGACCTCGCCGCTGCGCGATCGCTTCGGGATCTCGAACCGCCTCGATTACTACGAAGCGGCGGATCTCGAGCGCATCGTCGCGCGGGCCGCAGCGATCATGGAGATCGAGATCGATCCGAGCGGCGCCAGCGAGATCGCCCGCCGCTCGCGAGGCACGCCGCGGATCGCGAACCGCTTGCTGCGCCGCGTTCGCGACTTCGCCGAGGTGCTGGGCGACGGCCGGGTCACCGCGGAGATCGCCTCCCACGCCCTCAGCCGCCTCGAGGTCGACGCCAAAGGGCTCGACGCGATGGATCGGCGCTATCTGCTGGCGATCATCGAGAAATTCAGCGGCGGCCCCGTGGGGATCGAGACCCTCTCGGCGGCCCTCGGCGAGCAGCGCGACACCCTCGAAGATGTCTACGAGCCGTACCTCTTGCAGAACGGCCTGATTCAGCGCACACCGCGCGGCCGCATCGCCACGCCACACGCCTATGCCCACTTCTCGCGGCCACTCCCCGGGGCGCAGACGACCCTCTTCGGCGACGACGATTGAGCCCCGCCGTCGGGGACGGTGATTGAAATCGAGCCACCCCTCGTGGCATGATGCCGTCGATGAACCGCTTCTACTTCGAGTCTGGCACCGTCTGCCTCGCCGCACCTGCGGCGTCCGAACCGCCGTTGGTGAAGGGCGCCAGCTGGGATACGCGCGTCGGGGCCTTTCGCGCCGAGGCGATGCGCTACCGCGATTGGCTAACACTGTTGGTCCGCGCTGAGGTTCCGCTCTGCGATGAGGTGCGAGCGTACGACGAGCTCGCCTTGGTCCATCGACGTACGATGCCTCCCCGCGGCTACCAGAGCGACGCCGTCGCGGCCTGGGAGCGCAGCGGTCGGCGGGGCCTGATCGTGCTGCCAACGGGCGCAGGCAAGACCTACGTCGCCGAGATGTGCATCGCCCGGGCGCAGCGCAGCACTCTCGTCTGCGTGCCGACGATCGAGCTCCTCTTTCAGTGGCACGACCGTCTGCAGAGCGCCTTCGGGGAGATCGTCGGGGTCGTCGGCGGCGGCGAGTACGAGCCGCGACCGATCACCGTGATCACCTACCAATCGGCGGGCCGGATGATCGATCACCTCGGGGCGCGCTTCGGGCTGTTGATTTGCGACGAGTGCCACCACCTTCCCTCGCCCGCGTACTCGGAGATCGCGCGCTGCAGCATCGCTCCCTTTCGACTCGGGCTGAGCGCGACGCCCGAGCGCGCCGACCAGGGCCACGCGCTGTTCGACGAGCTGCTCGGTCCCGAGGTCTTTCGACGCGAGGTGGACGACCTCGCGGGGCGCTACCTCTCGTCGTACGAACAGGTGCCGATCACCGTGAGCCTCGACCCGATCGACGCCGAATTGTACCGCACGCTGCGCGGCGAGTACCTCTCGTTCCTTCGCGAGCGGGGTCTGCGGATGCGCGGTCCCGCGGATTGGGGCGCCTTCGTCGCCGAAGCGAGCCGCAGCAAACGGGGACGCCGGGCCTTTCGGGCCTTTCGCGAGCAGCGACGGATCGCCTTCTGCGCGCCTGCCAAGCTGCGCGCGCTCAACGAGATCTTCGGCCGCCACGCCGACGCGCGGATCCTGGTCTTCACCAACGACAACGACACGGTCTACCGCATCTCTCGGGCCTTTCTCTTGCCCGCGCTGACCCATCGCACGCCGGGTCGCGAGCGCAAAGAGTTGCTCGAGCGCTTCCGCGACGGGCGCTACCCCTGTCTCGTCACCTCCCGCGTGCTCAACGAAGGCGTCGATGTCCCCGAGGCGAACGTCGCCGTCGTGGTCTCGGGGACCTCGTCGACGCGCGAGCAGATCCAGCGTCTCGGGCGGATCCTGCGGCCCCAGGAGGGGAAACAGGCGCGACTCTACGAGCTGATCACGGGCGAGACCGTCGAAGTCGCCGTCAGCGAACGTCGACGGAGCGGCTGATGTTGCGAAGCGAGCGTTTGCGGTTCCGCGACCGCGCGGGCGTGGTCGAGCCGAGCTTCGTGCAACCGACGGCCGGCCGTCTCTTGCGGGTCGAAGAGCTGATCGAGCTCGTCGTCCAGCACGACGGACAGCGACGCGGCGAACTGGAAGAGGCGATCGAGGACTGGCTCAGCGACGCGACGCAGCTCAAGCTCTGGCGCGGGCTGACCGATCTGTTGCTCGGCCGCTGTCGCTTCGAGGTCGAGTCGCCTTGGGATCCCGTCGAGTTGCGGCGAACGCTCTTCGAGCGCAGCGCCGCGCGCTTTCCCCTCGCCCTCGTGCCCACCCGTGTCGAGCGACCGACCCGAGCCTCGCTCGTCGAAGAGGTCGCCAGCGAGCGCGGATGCGACCCGGATACGATCGAGACCGCGCTCTACGCCGATCTCGAGGAGTCTCAGCGCTTGCTCGGCTTCGAGCGGCCGACCGCGCAGGAGCTGCTCGAGGAGTACAACCTGGCGCTCTGTCAGGGCTTGCTCTGCCACGCCAGCGAGCTCCGCGTGCGGCTCGACGCCCCTGCCCCGAAGGAGCTGCGCCAGCTGTTCCGCTACCTGCGCTTCTTTCAGCTGATGTTTCGCGCCGAACGTGGCGCCCCGCACGACACCGGACGTGGCGCCGAACGCGGTGTCAGATCGAGCATCGAGACTCGTGAGGGAGAGTCGCTGACGCTGACGATCGACGGACCCGGGTCGCTTCTGCGGCAGTCCAAGAAGTATGGCGTGAAGCTCGCCTCATTTTTGCCGGCGCTGTTGCTCTGTCCGCGCTGGCGGGCCGAAGCGACGCTCGATCTCAAGGGCCAGCGCCGCAAACTGGAGCTACATCCGGATTTGCCGCTGCAGCGGCCCTATCGCGATCGTGGCACCTGGGTCTCGGACGAAGAGACTCGGCTGCGCCAGCGGTTGACCAGCGACTTTGACGATTGGGAGCTCGTCGAGAGCGCGCAGATCTTGACGCTCGGCCCGCAAGAGGTGACGATCCCCGACCTGACGCTGCGCCATCGTCCGAGCGGGGGTGTCGTCTGGCTCGAGATCGTAGGCTTCTGGCGTCGGGACTATCTGAAACGGCGCGTCGAAGCGCTCGAGCGCTCCCCACTGCCACTGCTCGTGCTCGTCTCGAGCAAGCTGGCGACCGACGAAACCAAGGCCCTCGCCGGTCAGGGGCGACTGATACCATTTCGGGGTGTGATCGTCGCCAAGACCGTGATCGAGCGCGCCGCCGCGCTGCTCGGGGTCTAGCGTGCTCTGTCGAATCCGCTCGTCCGGCGATATCGCCCCCCCAACGACCTAGATCGACTCGCCGTTCGCCTCTTCGATCGCCTTGAGCTTGCGGTAGAAGGTCACGCGGTCGATCTGCAGCAGCTTGGCCGCCTTCGACTTGTTCCCGCCGGTGTGCTCCAGCGTCTTGCGGATCGCGGTCATCACCGCTTCGTCGAGGGCGACGCCGATCGGTACGCGAAAATAGCGCGACTCGTCGTAGCGCTCCTCTCCGCTCTGGCCGAAACGAGGCATCTCGCGGATCTCTCCATCTTCGTCGGCGAAGACCGAGAGATAGCGGACCACCCGGCGAACTTCGCGCACGTTTCCCGGCCAGGTATAGGAGCCGAGGGCTTGGGCGACGCTCGGGTGAAGACGCAGCGGCCGGCGCCCGGCGTGCTGGGTCAAGAAATGGTCGAGCAAGACGGGAATGTCGTCGGCCCGATCGCGCAGCGGTGGGATCGTGATCGTCACACCCCCGAGGCGATAGAAGAGCTCCTCGCGAAACCGACCGGCTTGAATCTCGAGCTGGAGGTTGCGCTGCGTGGAGCCGATCACACGCACATCCACCTCTGTCGCCTGATTGGAGCCGATTGACTGGACCTCTCCCTCTTGAATTAGGCGTAGCAGCTCGTCCTGCAACCCAAGGGGCAGCAGCGACACCTCATAGAGGAAGAGCGTTCCTCCGTCGGCGCGTTGAAAGAGGCCGGGCTTGCCCCCAGCGACACCGAGAAACGTCTCTCGCGCCCACTCGTCGATCAGCTGGCGCACGTCGACGCTGATCAAAGGCTTCGCGCGACGAGAGCCGGCAGCGTGCATCGCCCGACCGAGCAACGACTTTCCCGTTCCGCTCTCGCCACAGATCAGGACCGGTAGATCGGAATCGACCAGGCGCTGGGCCAACTTGAGCAGGCTATCGAGCTTGGAGCTGGCGTAGACGATCTCGTCGAATGAGGGAAGCGGGAGCGTTGTCGCGCGTCCCTTGGCTCTCTCTGCCTCGTCATGGCTAGCTCGGACAAGCCGACTATCGTTTTCGGCCAGGCGCAGTGCCGATCCGAGGACAGCGGCAAACGAAGACAACCGTGCGCAGAGCGAATCGTCCGCGGCGTGGTCGAGCTCGACGTAGAGCACCGATCCCGAAGAGACGAACAGCGCCGCTTGTTCGTGAAACGCCGAAGGCTCGCCGATCCGCCCGGGGAATTGGGATCGGTGTTGAGCCAAACAGCTCGCCACCAACGCCCAGCATCCGGCGCGTTGAGGCTCGTAGAGCTGGGACTCACCGAGCCCTTGAAACGAGCGGGCAACGAGCTTCCCGTCGTCCAGACGGAACCAGACCGAACGCGCGACGCCCGCCTCACGCAGGAGGCGGAGCCAGGGTTCATCTTCCGTCGAGGGCGATCGGTCGGCGTTCTGGGAGAGCCCCCCCTCGACAAGTGCCAGCAGCGGTTGCCACACGTCGTGCCCGCGTTCCACGTCAATCCTCGCTCTCGGCTTTCCCGTTTTTTTACAGCGACATTGTACGCACGTTCTGCTGCAAAACGCAACAGTTCAAATTCCCCGAAGCGCGCGTGAATTTCCGCTAACGCGGGTTGAATCGCGGACGCGAAGCCCATATAATGGGCCAAGTTTGCACACCATCAGGGTCGAACAAGGAGTCGGAAAATGAGGCGTCGAACCGAGTTTGCGCTCGCGGTTCTCGTTGCAACCTGTCTATTCGCGTCGATCGCGCTCGCCGAGACGAAGACGCGGCTTCCCAAGGTGCAGTTCATGAAAGAGGACCCCTTCAAGGGTCCGGATTATCCCGGTCTACGCAAGGGCTTTCTGACCCTCGAGATGGGAGACGTTTCGATCTACTTCTCGGCGATGTTGCAGGTGCAAGCCGCCTTCTTCACGCAGTCGGGCGCCTTGCTGGTCAACGGCGATCCCGCGGAGCAGGCGGGCTTCAAGCTCCGTCGCTCACGCTTCGCGATCGGCGGTTACGTGACCCACACGATCGCCTTCGAGCTCGAGCTCGAGGTGATCAAGGAGGCGGGCGAAGCGAACCTGCTCGCCGCCTGGATCGGCTACGAGCGCTTCCCCTATGCCAAGTTCTATCTCGGCGCGTTCAAGATGCCCTTCTCCAAGTCGGCGATGACCTCGTCGGCGTATCTCCAGTTGATCGAACGGCCGCTCTCGGTGGACATGATGGCGCCCTATCATCAGCTGGGCTTCATGATCACGGGCAGCGTCTGGCACGATCGCTTCAGCTACCAAGTCGGGATCTTCAATGGCCTGGCCCGCAAGCCGACGGCCCTCGAAGGCTACGAGACGGGGATCGGCGCGAGCCTCGGCAACCGCCTCAGCCGCTACGTGACGATGGTGCGCCTCGATTTCGAGCCGCTGGGCAAGATCGACCCCGCCCCCGCCGATTTCGCGCGCAACAAGTTCCTCTTCGGGATGGGCGCGGGCTACTTCTTCAACGACGGCAAGTCGATCCGGATCCACGCCGTCAGCGCGAACCTGCAGATGAAGGCCTACGGCTTCTCGATGCTCGCCGAGTTCCTCTTCGACCAGACCGAGCCGACGCGCAACCAGAACGAGGCGATCACCCTCAGCGCGCGGGTTCGACGGATGGCGGCGTACGCGCAGCTGGCGTACATGATCATCACCAAGCCGCTGGGGCTCGAGCTGGCGTTCCGCGCCGAATGGCTCGACGACAACCGCTCGGTAAAGGACGAGGGCGATCAGATCGTTCTGACGGGCGGGCTGAACATCTACTTCATCCGTAACGTTGCGAAGTTCCAGATTAACTACGTGCACCGTCTCGAGCTTCACGGGCAGGAAATCAAGAACAACACGGTCTTCGCGCAGCTGTCACTCGCGTTCTGATCGTTGGGGATGCTCATGACTCGTCGCCTATCGCGCACTTTGCTGTTCGCCTCGAGCCTGCTGCTGCTCGGCGTGGGCTGTCGCAAGCCAACGCCAGGGAGCTTGCTCGAGTGCTATCGAATCGTCACCCCCTTCGAGATGGTCGGCGGCCCGGGCTCGTCGGCGCAGCCAGGGGATTACGTCTGCCGCAACGATCAGATCCAGTTCGTCGTCACCCAACCCGGGCACTCGTGGGGACCGGGTCTATTCGGCGGCAGCTTGATCGACGCCGACCTGCGCCGCTCCGATGCGAGGTACCGCGCGGGCCTGGGCGAAGACACGTTCATGGAGACCTTCCCGATGGCCAACCTCGTGATCCCGAACAGCGATCGGATGAAGATCACGATCGTCAACGACGGGAGCGACGGAAAAGAGACGCGCCTGCGCGTCGAGTGCGACGGAACGTTTCTGTTCAACTTTCTGACCGATCTGCTGAACGACCCGTTGGTACAGAACCTGGTCAAGGGGATCAAAGTCAACTTCGGCATGCGCACCGACTACATCCTGCGCCCCGGAGCGCGCCACATCGTGCTCGAGACGACGCTGATCCTCCCAACGCCGACGAAATCGGGCTGTGATGCCCTCGACAGCTGCCCCACGCTCTGCGACACGGGCCACAAGTTCGATCCGACGACGGGCTGCGCGCTCTGCGAGTGCGAGACGCCGCTCTCGATGCCACCGCTGACCGAGCCGACCCCCGTCTTCGACCGCATCACGGGCGACATCCCGGGGCTGGTCGGCAACCCTGGCGGTAAGAACAAGCCGGGCGTCCTCGCAGGGGACTTCCTCTTTTTCGGCGGGCAGAACGACGTCTTCGCCCCGGGGATCGGTTTCGACGAAGACAAGGAGATCTGGGACGGCTTCTTCCGCGGCGTGAGCTCGCTGAGCCGGCCGTTGAGCTTCGAGTTCGTCGCCTCGACGAGCCGCTACGTCTCCTACGGGATGATGGTCAAGCGCGAGACGGCGGCGCCGAGCTCCTGCACCGCGCGCGTCGTGCTGAGCTATCTGGCGGCGGGGGACACCGCGGCGGTCAAGACGGTGCTCCTCGATGCCGGTTTCAGTGAAAAAGACGCCGACCAAGGGCTCAAGGACCTCGTCTTCGGAAAGATTCCCCTGACCCTCAAGGCAGGGCTCTCGGGCGATCAGGTGACGACGACCCTCGAGACCTTCAAGACGCAACTCGCCAAGGCCGACTTCCGCATTCGCACCGAGCTCGAGGGACAGTGCGCGAATCCGACGGTGCAGATCCCTCTCTTCACCACCTCGGCAACGGCGACGATGTCCGCCGGGCTGAACTGCAGCCGCGACTCGACCGACGACGACACCTGCGACAACAAGCAGAGCTTCTTCTATCGCCGCTATTTTATCGTCGGCAAGGGCGACATCGCCTCGGTATACGACGAGATCGCGACGATTCGTGGCGACGTGACGGGCGAGCTCCGCGGCGTCGTGGTCCAGGGCAGCACAGGGCAGCCGCTCTCGAACGCGCAGGTCTTCGCCCTGCGCAATCCGAATCCCCTGAAACAGTGGGCGAACTACGAAGAGGTCGTCGACGAGAACACGAAAGTCTACGGCAACGCGGGGATCGTCAACGAGTTCCGCACCGACGTCGGCACCGACCCCGTGCTCGACGGTGACTTCGGCGGCAAGCTCGCGCCGGGCGACTATCTGATCTTCGCGCGGCACGACGGCGTGCGCTCGCCGCTCTACCCCGTGACGATCACAGCCAACTCGACGTTCCGCGTCAACCTCGTGATCCCGCCCGCCGGTCGGCTGCAATATCGGATCAGCGACTCCGAGGGCAACCGTTTGCCCGCGAAGATCACGCTGGTCGCCCTCGACGCCGACGGCAACCCGCTCTATCGCGACGGCAAGCGCATCCCCGCTCTCGGCGACTCGCGGTATCACGACGGAATCCGCTACAAGTTCTACACGTTGAGCGGCGAAGGGACCGAATACGTCGAGCCCGGACGCTACCGCGCCTACGTCAGTCGGGGCTTCGAGTACAGCATCGTGGTCAAGGATCTCGAGATCGGTCACGGAGATTTGGTCACGCTCTTCACGCACCTTCAGCGCGAGGTGAAGACGCCGGGCTGGATCGCCGCCGACTTCCACGTGCACCATCGCGCGAGCTTCGACTCGGAGATCGATCCCGAAAAGCGGTTGACGACCTACATCGCCGAGAACATCGAGTTCCTCTCGTCGACGGACCACGACATCCTGACGGACTACAGCCCCACGATCAAGAAGCTACGAGCCGAGCGCTATCTCAAGACCATCGTCGGCGTCGAGCTGTCGACGCTCGAGACGGGACACTTCCTCGGCTTTCCATTGCGCTTTGACCCGCTCGACCTGCCGGAGCACGGGATGTTCGACTGGGTCGGGATGGACGCCCCAGAGGTGATGCGAGCGCTGCACACCCACGGTCGGTACGCGCCCGAGGACACGATCGTCGTCGTGCCGCACCCCCGCGACGGGTTCAATGGCTACTTCGACCAGCTCGGCCTCAACCCCTTCACATTGCAGTACAAACCGAGCGGCTTGCAGGCAAACAACCCCTGTCTCGCGCGCTCGGGTTGCGAGTTCGACGCGATCGAGATCATCAACGAGAAGCGCTTCGAGCTGATTCGCAATCCGACCGTTGGCGAGGTCAATGATTACAACCGAGCGCTGAAGAAGATCGACCTGGCGACCACGAACGGCGAGCTGGAGGCCTGCAACGGAAAGTCGGTTTCCCTCGAGGTCTGCAAAGAGATCGCCCGCCTCGAGCTCAACACCGACAGCGTGATGCAGATGCTCGAGCGCACGCCGCAAGAGCAGGCGACGTTCCTCGCCTTCACCGACAACACGCCCGAGGAGCAGACCAAGTGCGACCAGAAGTCGATCGACGGGCCACGGCTGACCGATGACGAGCGGCTCAAACCCTGTACCCTACACGAGGGGCACCTCGACGACTGGTTCAACCTCTTGAACTACGGGTTCAACCCAACGGCGATGGGCAACTCGGACAGCCACGGGACGACGTACGAAGCGGGCTTCCCGCGGAACTACCTGCGCTCCTCGAGCGACGAGCCGAACGAGATCGAGCCGCGGGAGATGATGCGCAACATCAAGAAACACAAGATCGTCGCCACGACCGGCCCCTTCATTTCGTTCACGATCGACGATGCCGAGATCGGCGAGACGCTGGTGCCGAGCGGAGCGACGATCCGCTTGCGGGTCAAGGTCCAGACGGCGAGCTGGATCGCCACCAACCGCGTCGAGATCTATCAAAACGGCGAGCTGATCAAGGTGCTCACGAAAGACAATCCGAAGGCGACGATCGTCGATTTCGACGAGACGATCGACCTGCCGAAGCCAGAGCGCGACGCCTGGTTCCTGGTGATCGCGATGGGCCTCGGACGGCAGAACGTGCTCAGCCCGATCTATCTCACGGCACCGTACGGCTTGCTGCAGATCCCGAAGCTGATCGAGCTCACCTCGGCGACCTTCAAGCCGCTGGCGCTCTTCGTCGGCGATCCCGTACCGGTGCTACCCGACTTCTTCCCGATGATCCCCTACGCCCTGACCAACCCGATCTGGGTCGACGTCGAGGGCGACGGCTTCATGCCGCTCAAGGGCACGCGGCCGCCCTTCTGTCCCAAGCCCTGCACGTTGCCGCCCAAAGAGGACGACGGCACGCGGCCGAAGCTCCAACAAGAGTGCCCCGCCGAGATGGTTTGCGTCCCCGGGATCGATCAGACGGGCGTCTGCGCCTACGATATCGACGGCCAATGTGTCGTCGATCCGATCGACTCCTCGCCCGAAACGGTCTCGATGAGCACCTTGCAACAAGGGTTGCAGCAGAGCCGCGTGGGCGGTCGAATTCCCGAGGGGCTGACGGTCTCCCCGCGACGGCGACGCGCCGAGCTCTGGCGCCGACTGCGCAGCGGGCGTCAGCGATCGATCAAGATCCTGCGCAGCTTGATCGGTGTCAAACACTGAGGGCTCCTGGCGACACGCCGAGGACTTGACAAACCGGTCGTCGGGTATCACCTTGTCGACCATGAGCTGGAACCCCCACGATCTATCTTTTCTACAAATTGCCACGGGAGACAATCTGTCGCGGCTACGGCGCTTGCTCGCGCGCCACGACTCGCTCGATCAGCTGCGCACCGAGCTGGAATCGGGAACCGAGGCGCTCACGTGGCTGCGGGGCGAATCCGTTGCGACCCTGAGAGCGGCGCTCGTCGACGCCTCGCTCTACGCCCGGGCCCTGCGCGAGACCGAGATTGCGCGCCAGAAGGGAGCGCGACTTCTGCGACGCGGCGACGAGGGGTTTCCAGAGACGTTGGCGCGCGCGGTGAAGCCACCCGAGCTCGTCTGGCTCTGGGGCCACACGCCTCCGACGGGCGAGATGATCGCGATCGTCGGCGCCCGACGCAGCGACGAGGCGGGACTTCGCCTCGCCCATCAGCTCGGCGCCGACGTCGCCGAGAGCGGACGCGTCGTCGTCTCGGGGGGCGCCCTCGGCATCGAAAACGCGGCGCATCGCGGTGCCCCCGACGCGGGTGGCCTCACGACCTCGTGCCTCGGCTCAGGGATCCTCGTCGATTATCCGAAGCAGAACCGCGGCCTGTTCGCTCGCACCCGCCAGCAGGGAGGGACGCTGAGCGAGTACTCTC
The DNA here is from genome assembly GCA_020430585.1 of Myxococcales bacterium. Classification (GTDB taxonomy): domain Bacteria; phylum Myxococcota_A; class UBA9042; order JAGQJP01; family JAGQJP01; genus JAGQJP01. The sequence continues at coordinate 12,061 of JAGQJP010000885.1, forward strand.
CCGGCGCGGCTCCACACGCACGGCGTTTTCCCGAACGCAACCGGCTGATCGTCGCCCTCGCCTCGGCCGTGCTGATCGTGCGTGCGGCGGAACGCAGTGGAGCGTTGATCACCGCACGCCTCGCCCTCGAGCAAGGCAAGGCGGTGTTCGTCGCGACCGACGAGGGGCACGAGCGCTTCGCTGGGAACCGACTTCTCGTCGAGGCCGGGGCGCATTCGCTGAGCGAGTTTCAGCGCCGAATTCAGCCATCGAACGGTCGGAAAGCAAAGGAAGAAGCTTCTCGGACGGGGAACCCGCTCGATCAAAAAATCCTTGACTTATTGAAATCGAGCCCTTTGTATTACGACGAGATTCGCGAGCGGACTGGACTCCGTGATGGCCTGCTCTGCGAACGACTCCTGGAGCTCGAACTACAACAACGAATTTCGAGGCTCTGCGGCAACCGCTATCGAGCGTACCCAGAGCCGATCGGTCATCCACGCTAGCATGGCAAAATCGCTGATCATCGTCGAATCGCCCTCGAAAGCGAAAACGATTCAAAAGTACGTCGGAGACCTCTTCGAAGTCGCCGCCTCGGTCGGTCACATCAAGGACCTGCCCAAGAACGAGATGGGTGTCGACCTCGACAACGACTTCGCCCCGCACTACGTCACGATTCGGGGGAAGAAGCAGGTCCTGCAGCAGATCAAGAAGGCGTCGAAGCAGGCGGAGCGGGTCTTCCTCGCCCCCGACCCGGATCGCGAGGGTGAGGCGATCGCCTGGCACATCGCCGAAGAGATCCGCGGCTGCAACACGAACCTCCACCGCGTGATGTTCAACGAGATCACCAAGAGCGCGGTACAACAGGCGCTGGCCAATCCCCTCGAGCTCAACCTCGCCAAGTACGAGTCGCAGCAGGCGCGTCGAATCCTCGACCGCCTCGTCGGGTACCAGATCAGCCCGCTGCTCTGGGAGAAAGTTCGGCGCGGCCTCTCCGCTGGCCGGGTGCAATCGGTGGCGGTGCGCTTGATCGTCGACCGGGAGAAGGAGATCGAGGCCTTCGTCGCTGACGAATACTGGACGATCACCGCCCATCTGCCCCACGATCCGCCGCCCGCCCTGCAGGCCAGGTTGCTGCAGCGTGACGGCAAGAAGTGGGTGCCGACCAACGCCGACGAAGCCCACCAGGCCCAATCGGTGCTCGAGAGAGCGAGCTACCGCGTCAAGAGCGTCGAGAAAAGGTCGCGAAAACGCAATCCCCAAGCGCCCTTCATCACCAGCACCCTGCAACAGGACGGCTCCCGACGCCTCGGATTCACGGCGAAGCGGACGATGATGGTCGCACAGCAACTCTACGAGGGGGTCGAGCTCGGTGCCGAGGGTGCCGTCGGTCTGATCACCTACATGCGCACCGACTCGACGCGTCTGTCGAACGAGGCCGTCGCCGCCTGTCGCGTCTTCGTCGAAGAGCGCTTCGGCGCCGCCTACATCCCGACGAAGCCGCACCAGTACAAATCGAAGAAGTCGGCGCAGGACGCTCACGAGGCGATCCGCCCGACAGACGTGCAGCGCACGCCCGAATCGGTCAAGGGGTTCCTCAGCGCCGAACAGTTCAAGCTCTACCAGCTGATCTGGCAACGCTTCGTCGCCTGCCAGATGAGCCCGGCGCTCTTCGATCAGACGACGATCGATATCGACGCCGACCGCTACACCTTCCGCAGCACCGGCTCGGTGCAGGTCTTTGCGGGCTTCCTCTCGGTCTACGCCCAGGCCTCCGACGAGGAGAGCGACGAGGCGGTGCTACCGCCCGTCACCGAAGGCGAGGCGCTGGAGCTCGAGAAGCTCGACGTCGAGCAGAAGTTCACCCAGCCCCCGCCGCGCTTCACCGAAGCGGCGCTGGTCAAAGAGCTCGAAGACAAGGGGATTGGCCGCCCCTCGACCTACGCGGCGATCATCTCGACGATTCTCGACAAGAAGTACGTCGAAAAGTCGGAGAACAAGTTCCAGCCGACGGAGCTCGGCCGCGTCGTGACCGAGCTGTTGATCGAGAACTTCCCGCACATCCTCGACGCGCGATTCACCGCCCAGATGGAGTCAAATCTGGACCAGATCGAGAGCGGGAAGGCGCGCTGGCTCGACGTGCTGCACGAATTCTATGCTGACTTCCGCGGTCAGCTCGAGACGGCCAGAGAGCAAATGCGCAACGTCAAGCGCGAAGAGACGCCGACAGAGATCGACTGCCCCCGCTGCGGACACAAGCTGGTGATCAAGTTCGGCCGCAACGGCAGCTTCCTCGCCTGCTCGACCTATCCCGACTGTAACTTCACCAGCGAGTTCGAGCGCAACGAGAACGGCGACGTGCGGATCCGCGAGGACGACAAGCTCGACCGCGAGTGTCCGAAGTGTCACAGCGCGTTGGTGGTCAAGAGCGGTCGCTTCGGACGATTCGTCGCGTGCTCGTCGTACCCGGAGTGCTCCCACACCGAGCCGCTGACGATCGGCGTCGACTGTCCGCGGGACGGCTGCAGCGGCCGGCTGATGGAGAAGCGCACGCGCAAGGGGCGAATCTTCTATGCCTGCACGACCTTTCCCAAATGCGACTTCGCCAGCTGGAACCGCCCGATCGCCGAGGAGTGCCCCGTCTGCGGCAGCAAGATCCTCGAAGAGATCAAGAAGCGCGGGAGCGAGGGCGTGCAATGCCCCAAATGCAAGTGGCAGAAGCCGCGAGCCTGAGCGACGATGTCCAAATCCCCCGTAACGATCGTCGGCGCGGGCCTCGCCGGAAGCGAAGCGGCCTACCAGCTCGCCATTCGCGGTGTCCCGGTGCGACTGCTCGAGATGAAGCCGCTGCGCTTCAGTGAGGCGCACAAGAGCCCCGGATTCGCCGAGCTGGTCTGCTCCAACTCCTTCCGCTCCTCATCGCTGCAGAACGCCGTGGGCCTCTTGAAAGAAGAGCTGCGGCGTCTCGGCTCCCTCAACTTCCGCGTCGCCGACGAGGTGCGCGTGCCCGCTGGAGACGCCCTCGCGGTCGATCGCGAGCGCTTCTCGGCGGCGATCACCGACGAGCTGCATCGACGGCCAGAGATCGAGATCGAGGAGCGCGTGGTCACGACGTTGCCCGCCGAGCGTCCGATGATCATCGCGACGGGCCCGCTGACCGGGAGCGAGCTGGCCGCCGAGATCCAGCGTCTGACGGGAGAGGCGCTCTACTTCTACGACGCGATCAGCCCGATCGTCGAGGCGGACTCGATCGACCTCTCGAAGGCCTTCTTCGACTCGCGCTACGGCAAGGGCAGCCCGGAGGACTACCTGAACTGTCCGCTGGGCCGCGACGAGTACTACGCCTTCGTCGACGCGCTGCTCGCCGCCGAGTGCGTACCGAGCCACACCTTCGAGGAACCGAAGTACTTCCCTGGCTGCCTGCCGATCGAAGTGATGGCCGAGAGCGGACGCGACACGCTCGCTTTTGGCCCGATGAAGCCCGTCGGGCTGACCGACCCGCGCACGGGGCAACGACCCTACGCCGTCGTGCAGTTGCGCCGTGAGAACGTCGACGGCACGGCCTACAACCTCGTCGGATTTCAGACCAAGCTCAAATGGGGCGAGCAGAAGCGCCTCTTCCGAATGATCCCCGGGCTGGAGCAGGCGGAGTTCCTGCGGATGGGCTCGATCCACCGCAATACGTACCTCGACGGTCCCCGCTTGCTCGGGCCGAGCCTCGAGCTCGACGGCTCAGCGGGGCTCTATTTCGCCGGCCAGATCACGGGGGTCGAGGGGTACGTGGAATCGACGGCGATCGGACTGCTCGCGGCGCTCAACGTCTACGATCGGCTCTGTGGGCGCGTCCCGCTCGCGCCGCCAGCGACGACGGCGATCGGCGCGCTCTTGCAGCACGTCACCGTCGGACCACTATCAGGGGCCTACCAGCCGAACAACGTACACTTCGGCCTCTTTCCCGCCCTGGAAAACGACGGGCGCTATGCCGAGTCGCTGGGTGGAGCGGGAAAGCGCGGCAAACGTCTGCGCAAGTCGGAGAAGCGCGCACTCTACAGCGAACGCGCCCTCGCCGATCTCGAAGCCTGGCTCGTCGCGCAGCAGCTGGCTCGGTCGGGGGCCGACGAGACTCAGCGCTCGACGCTCTCGACGACCACGATCGACCAATCGGTGCGGGCGAGCCGGACGATTCCGTAGCGGCTCTGCCGACCCGACGCCGTCGCCTCGACGTACCCCTCTTCTCCGCCGACGATCCGAACGACGAGACCCTTGGGCAAGCGGGCGCGACGCGACATCGCGAGCGTCAGCGAAGGCGTCCTGGGTTTGCGCCCTCGCAGTGTCGCGTGGAGCGCTCGATCCGCTGTCGAGACGAGCACCCGGCCCTTCGCGTCGACGAGAAAACAGTCCCGATGCACGCCCTTGCCGCGTGGCGCTCGCCCAATGCGCCACCCCGAATCGAGTAGCGCGTCGACCAGGGGACGAAGATCGAGAAACAGCGCGGTGACCGCGAGCAGCTCGCCCTTCGCGCTCCGCACAGCCTCGACCAGCGGCAAGACCAGACCGAGCCCGAGCGGGTCGACGACGGGTAGCCCCCAGACGCGCTCGCGGCTCTTCACGGCGAGGCGATACCACGCGG
>JAGQJP010000886.1 GCA_020430585.1 Myxococcales bacterium
ACGAGGCCGAAAGGCTCGCGGCGGATCACCATCTGCGCCAGCGTCTGCAGGCGATCGGCGCGTCCGGAGGTCCAGACGACGTACTCCCGCTTGCCCGAATCCATCGGTCCGCCGCGGACCGTGCGGTTGTTCAGGCGCACTGCGGCGATCAGCGTGGCGAGGGGGATATTCTGTTGCGCTAGCTTGCGCAGGTTGACGACGATCTGCACCTCGCGCAGCTGTCCACCGCTCTTGAGCAGGCCGCCGACGCCGTCGACGCGTCGGATGCGGGGCTCGATCACGTCCTCGAGCAGCGTGCGCATCTCGTTGGCGTCGCCCTTCTTTCTGGGATCGCGGGACTGCAGGGCGATCCACATGATCGGTGAGGTCGTGTCCGACGAGATCGCCTCGGCCGACGGTCGGTCCGCCTCTTCGGGTAGGTCCCGCACCCGGCTGAGCTTGTTCAAGACCTCGACCATCGCCGCGTCGCGGTTGGCGTCCCAGTCGAACTCGAGGAAGATCTGGCTCAGACCCGCGCTCGAGCTGCTGCTCATTTTGCGCAGACCCTCGACCGAGTTGAGCATCTCTTCGATCGGGCGGGTGATCTTGTCCTCGACCTCCTGTGGTGAGGCGCCGGGGTAGCCCGTGGTGACGGTGATCTCCGGCTTGTCGATCGTCGGTCGCATCTGCAGCGGAATGCGGCGCAGCGAGATCACGCCGAAGAGGACGATCAGGATCGTGATGACGATCACCAGGTGGGGCTGCCGGATCGAGAGGCGGATCGGATCCATCCGTCACCTCCGCGCCCGCTCGGGGAGCGTACCGGTCGCGGGCCGCCGCGCGCTACCCGGGCGCGCTGGCGGTTTGCGATCGACGTCGAGCACAGGGGCGAAGGGGAAGAGCGCTTCGTTGCCGACGACGACGACGCGCTCACCCGCCGTGAGCTTGCCCGTCACCTCGACGCGCTGTTGGTCGCGGGCGACGATGGTGACGGGTACACGGATCGCCTTGCCACCGCGCACGACGAAGACGACCCAGTCGGCGCCGAGCCGCGTCAGGGCGTCTTGCTGCACGAGCAGGACGTTGCGGTGGGTCGCGAGCGAGAGGCGGGCTTCAACGGGGATCTCGGGCACCAGGTGGTTCGGCCAGCCGTCGAGGGTCACCACCAGGCGTTGGTTTCGCGTGGTCTGGTCGAGGCCGGCGTGGATTCGCGTGATCCGCGAGCGGATGAAGGGCGCCCCGGGCGGCGTCGTGGGGCGCAGGCTGACCTCCATCCGCGGCCGTATCGAAGGGATGTGGCTCACCGAGACATAGAGCTCGACGTCCAGAACGCGGGTGCTGACGATCTCGAGGACTTTTTGATTCTTGGTCAACAAGTCGTTGATCTCGACGCTCAGGCCGCTGATTCGGCCGCTGCTCGGCGCGCGGATCTCGGTCAGCGCGAGGTCTTTCTCGGCGATGCGCAGCTCGACGTGCCGCAGACGCAGCGCCGCCTTCATCTCGGAGACGGTGTTCTCTGCCGCCATCTTCTGGTAGCGCGCCCGAACCAGGTCGCTCTCGGTGACGGTGCGGCCAACTTTCAGCTTCGAGAGCCGACGGTATTCGTCGGCGGCGGTCAAGAGGTTGGTCTGCGCCCGTTTGAGCGCCGCGACGGCCTGGCTGTAGATCGCCCGCAGCCGCTCGACGTTCAGTCGCTGGTCGCGATCGGCGAGCTTGACCAGGAGGGCGCCCTTCACGACTTCGGCGCCATCGCGAAAGTGTAGCTCGGCGACGGTCCCGTCGATCTCGGTGCGCGTCGTCGTCCGCCGCGCTTTGACGTCGCCGGCGACGACGATCGTGTGGACCAGCGTTCCGCGCTCGATGGGGGCGGTGCGCACGTTGAAGCGAAAGACTCTGGCCGGGCCTCGCTTCTTTCCCGTGTCGGGCTTGCGCTGCAGGTACCAGATCGCGCCGAGGAAGAAGGCGCAGGACACCAAAAGAAGAGCCCAGTTCACGATCACTCGGCCGATGGAGAGGCGTTCCATGCTGACCTCGACGTCGCGCGTGGCTCTGGACCGCGCGTCCCCTCGCTCGTCGTCGGCCGTCTGGACACGAGAATCTCTTGCGTCCCAGTGGCTCGGCGTCGAGACGAAACCCCACCCATTCTATGCCGTCGCTTTCGCGCTGGCGTCAAGAACAGGCGCCAGAGCTGCCGCCGGCGGCCGGCATCCCGCTCGACACCAATGACGGCGTGCCGTTGGTTGTCCGACGTTCGTGGTTTCGCTTGAATCGTCGCCGTTGGCTTGCGATGATGGCAGTATTCGCGGGGACGACACCCCGATCGAGGAGGTCTGATGGGCGAGAGAGTCAAGCGGAGCGATGAGCGAGCCGAATCGAGTCAGGAGCGGGCTGCTTCCGACGCGCAAGAGCGTCGAGTCGCGTCGCGCGCGTCACGTCCCGTGTCGGAGCCGCTCTCTGCCCCGCTTGCCCGAGCTCCGTGGCGTCCCGAGAGCCGAAGCGTGTCCCCCGTCGGGGCGATTGAGCCCACCGCAGAGCGACCGCACGAGGTGGGCGAGGGACGCGAGTCCTCTCGCTCGGACCCAAGGGCCGACGCGGTGAGCCGGCGCGCGAACGATGGGCTCGCCGGGGCGACGCCGGGGTTTCCGCATTTCGACACGCTGCGCCAGGCGTTCGGTCCGTTCGATCTGTCGGGTGTGCGGAGCTCCTCGGACCATCGCGCGACGCAGGCGACCAACAGCCTCGGGGCGAACGCCTTTGCGACCCCAGCGGGCGTGGCCTTCTCAGGCACGCCGGATCTCCGCACGGCAGCGCACGAAGCGACCCACGTAATCCAGCAACGCCACGGGCAGCGGCCGGAGGGTGGCGTCGGCGCTCGCGGCGATCGGTTCGAACGCGATGCCGAGCGCGTCGCCGATGTCGTCGGTTCGGGAGGTTCAGCTGCGCCGCTTCTCGCCGAGATGATCGGGCAGCACGCCTCTCCCGCACTCGGGCCGTCGGCGGGCGGCGGCGCTGAAGCCGTGCAGTTCGAGGCGAAGCCCGATGCGCAGCCGAGCGCCGGGCCCGAAGCCCAAGGCGGCGGAAAGGACGCTGGCGGTCGGAAGACCGCGACGTTTCCGACGGGCGGCATCACCGAGAACATGCAGCTAGCCGACGCCCAGACGTGGGCCGAGAGCAACTTGCCGCCGACGTTGGTGGGCCAGTTCATGAACGACTGCGCCCGGGGAATCGGGCCGCTGGTCGAGCGCCGCGCTGCGTTGAAGGAGACGGTCTTTGCCGGCGGCAACCAGGACGCCTCCCGCGAGTACAGCGCGCTGGCGCAGCGGATCGAGAACATGTTCGCCGATCTTCGCGAAGCGTACGAGCCCGATGTCAAGACGCGCGAGCAGAGTGCGGCGTTGGCGCAGCACGGTGACGGAGGGACCGCCCTGTCGGACCCCGAGGTCTACCGCCTGCTCGCCGAGGAGCGCCGCTACGCGGCAGGATCGCTGCCGCCCGAGCTCGCCGACAAGCACTATCAGCAGTGCGTCCAGCGCGCCCAGGAGGTGTCGGGCAAGCGAACCCAGCTTCGTGCCGGGGACGACGCGCTGAGCGCCGGTGGTCAGCTCGGCGCTGCGGCGAAGGCGAGGATGGAGCGGGGCCAGATGCTCTTCGAGCTCAAGGAAGAGCTGGCGAGGATCCGCGACCAGAATACGCCGGGGTTCGAAGAGCGCGAAAAGCAGCGCCAGATCGACGCCACGGCGATGCAGGCGCCCCCCGGGACGACGCCGGCCGATATCGCTGCGGCGCGGGCCGACGAGGAGCGCTGGAATGACATCTTCATGGAGATGAGCCGCCAGGACCAGATTCAAGAGGTGCTGACGAACTCGTACCTCGAGAAGCACCGAAGCGGTCCGGGCAAGGACCCGGAGACGACCGAGGAGCTCTTTGCCAAATGGCACGGGGTGGGGCAACGCAAGCAGGCTGCCGAGCGAGCCTACCTCCGGGCGAAGAAGAAGCGCCTGTACCTCTCGGGCCAGTTGACGCCCGCCGAGGCGGCCTCGATGGATCGGCAGATGGAGCGGGTGACCGCGGACTTCGAGCTCCACAATGAGCGCTTCCGCGAATCTCGCGCCAAATCCCAATCCCAAACCTGATCTCGGCGATCGTCCTTCGGTCGCGCGCGGCCGTCAGTAGGTCGGCACGCAGGCGCTGTCGATGCAGATGTCGTATTTTCCTCGGCAGAGCTCCTGCCGGTCGCTGGTGCCGTCATTGCAGGAGGCGCCGTTGCAGAGCTCCAGGGCGCCGTCCTTCTGATAGTAGTGGCCGCACTCCAAGCATTTGCTGAGCTTGCAACCGTCGATGTCGCTCGAACCGGAGCTGCAGATGACGCTCTGCACGCCCGCGTGGTATCCCGTCGGTCCCGGGTCGCCGCAACCCTTGTAGCCGGAGATCGTCGAGACCGCGCAGCCAGAGACGCTCCAGACCCCGCCGTTGCCGCAGGTGTAGACTTTGATCCCGAGATTGTTCGGTAGCTTCTCGTCGGAGGCGCAGAGCTTGTATCCGCTGGGCACGAAGGCGACGTAACCGTTGGAGAGCTCTTTGACGCATTGTCCCGCGGGGGCGCAGAACCAGCGATTGTTCCCGGCCGTCGAGTCGCGACGACAGGCGTTCGAGAGACAGGCCGCGTCGGTCGGCACGAGGTTGGTCAGCTTGGTGTCGCAAGCGCTCCCGTCGGGCAGGCGGTCCAGGCAGAGCCCGTTCGCGGCGCAGAACTGCGTGCTCGGCGAGGGGCAGTCCGAGGTCTTGGTACAACCGCTGCCGCACTTGTCGCCGTCGCAGAACGTCGTCTCGCAGGTGTAGAGTGGCACGCTCTTGCAGTTTCCGTCGCCGTCGCAGCGCTTGCCAACGATCCCCGCCTTCTCGCCGCCGGTCTTGCAGGTCTCCTGCCCATCGCCACAGGGCACCGACTTGCCCGGCTTGATGCAGCTGCCCGCCTGGCCGCTGCAGACCGAGATTCCACAGATCGGGTCGCTCGTCGCCTGGGCCGTGCAGAAGGCGTCCTTCTCTCCCTTCTTGCGCGGCCTACAGCTCCAGACGCCGTCGCTCTTGCCGCAGAACTCGCAGTTCCCCGAGCAATCGTTCGAGCAACAGATCGAGCTTCCGTCCTGGGGTCCCTCGACGCAGTGGCCGGAGACGCAGTTGTCGTTTGCTTTGCAGGGCTCTCCGTCGGCCTGCTTCTCTTTGCAGACACCTGGTTTGGTCTTGGTGCCCGTGCAGAAATAGCCACTTTGGCACTGAGCGTCGATGCCGCAGCGGGTCAGACAGCCCTTCGCTCCGGCGAGGAAGCCTCCGGTGCAGGGCTCGCAGGTCGTGTTGCAGCCCGTCACGTCGCTGCATCCCGGGCTGATGTAGCCCGAGCCCGGCTCGCCGTCCGTCGGTTGGCAGGGGGAGCCTCCGCAGTCGCTCTTCTTGGTCCAGCCATTGGGCGTGCAGGTGAGGGCGAAGCTGTCGTCGTCCGCGCAGGACGATTGACCGAGCTTGTACCCCTTGCCGCGACGAATGCAGCCGTTGGCGGGGAAGCAGATCGACTCGGGATCGTTGTCCGGATCGCTCAAGCAGCGTCCGCTGAGGCAGGCCTGGTCGTCGTCGCCGTCGACCGCCAGCGTGTCGCAGCGCTTGCCGACGCCGAGCTTGGCCGAGCAGTCGCCCGTGCCGGGTGTCTGTGGATCGGCGCGACAGAAGGCATCGGTCGTCGCGCTACAATCGGTGTGGCCCGTGCAGCTTACGCCGACACAGGTGGTGTTCTTGCAAACCCACGTCGCCGGGCAGCTCTTCGTCGAACCGGGTACGCAGGCGCCCGCTTGGCAGACGCCAGGGGCGGTCAGCACGGCGGTGCCGTTGTCCATCGTACACGACGGCTTCTCGCAGACCGTCTCGTCGGGCCGCAGCGCGCAGGTTCCGGCGCCGTCACAAAGGCCCGTCGTTCCGCAGAGCTCGCTCGACTTGGTGCACGCCGGGTCTGCGGTGCCCTTCTTCGTCGGTCGACAGCTGCCGTTGAGGTTGCAGAAGCGGCAGGTGCCGTCACACGCCTTCGAGCAGCAGATCTTGTTGTTCGGGTCGCGCACGCCGTTCGCGTCAGAGGTCGGGCTGCAGAAGCCCGAGTCGCACTCGTCGGCGCTCGAGCAACCCTGGCCGAGGGCCTTCTTCGATGGCGTCAGCTCGCAGGTTCCGCTGCTCGTGCAGCGATATCCGGGCCAGCAGAAGGCGTCGTTCGGCGTGCCAGAGCCGTCGAGACAGGTCGTGCGACACGCCGGACCCGTGGGTTCGACCATCAGCGCGCCGGCACAGGGCTCGCAGGTCGTCAACAGACAGCCTACGCCCGTCTCGCAGAGGGGCGGGTTGAGGCCCGTGTCCGGTACGTCCTGAAACCCGGCGCACGAGGTCGTCGCGCAGGGCGTCGTCGCGGACCACACGCCGCTGTCGCAGGTCTGGTACGAGCCGTCGAGGCAACGAATTTCGCCGGGAAAGCAGCTGCCCTCGGAGCCGCTGTCATTGGGTGGCAGATCCGCCTCCGAGGTGTCATCGGGCTCGACGCTCGCGTCGGCGTCCGTCGTATCGAGCTCCGATGTCGCGTCGGGGACCGAGGTGGTGTCGTGCCCGACGTCCTCGCCTCTTGTGTCGCCTGCGGTGGCCGTCGTGCAGATCCCGGCGTTGCAGACCTGCGTCGCCGGGCAATCTCCGGCGCTCGAGCAGCCGCTCCCCGTCTTGCTCTGTGTTCCGCAGCTCGTCGTGGCGAGCAGGCCCGCGAGCATGAGCGCGCAAAAGGCCAGCCGTTTCGAAAAACCACAGCGATCGATCCTGTGCGTTCTCATCACATCTCCTCCCCGAAAAGATGGTTTTCATGGTGTGAGCGACGAGTGAGCACAGCGTGTGCCAGCAAATAGACCCCCCTCGGGGGCGTAACTATCGAAAATCAGGCAGGTCGAGCGGGAAAGTTGGCACGCTGCACGGTTGTTCAGTGTGCGAACGAGTCGTCGTCGGCGTCGGCTTCGGCTTCGTCGCTCGATGTCGCCGCTGTGCGGGTCGCCTCCGAGTGCATCTGCTCGCGCAGGGTCTGGAGCGAGAGCCCGATCAGCGGGGCGATTCGCGCGCTTCGGTCCGACGAGATCCAGGCCATCACGCCCGAGAGCATCAGCTCCTTGAGGTAGGCGTACGAAAAGCCATCGGTTCTCGACACGAGCTCGCAGAGCTCGCTCTCGTCGATCCGCATCTCGGCGTGCAGCCGTTGGTTCCAGAGCTCGAGGTAGGCGCGCCGCTCCGTCTCTTCGGGTAGCCAGAAATGGTATTTGCGGTCGAAGCGGCTAGGCCGGTCGACGATCGCCGGGTCGAGGCGCTCGGGGTGGTTCGTCGAGGCGATTGTGATGACGCCGATGTTGCGGTGGAAGCCGTCGAGCTGGTTGAGGAAGAAGGAGCGGTTTCGCGGTGTGATCAGCGCGTCGAGATCTTCCAGCACGAGCAGGCACGGCGTCGTCTTGCGCGCGCGTTCGAAGACGAGCTGGATGTTGTGCTCGCTCGAGTCGTGGCGGGACTCGAAGCTCTGAACGTAGAGGCAAGGCAGGGCGAAGCGGTTGACGATCGCCTTGATGCAGTGGGTCTTGCCGTTTCCCGGCGGTCCGACGAAGAGGATGCCTCGCTTCCAGGGAACGCCGAGGCGTTCGTATTCCCCCCGGTTGGCCAGGAAATGCTCGATGTCGCCCTCGACCTCGTATTTGAGCGCCTGCGGCAGGACCACATCGTCGAAGGTGACGCCCTGCACAGCCTGGAACAGCGCCTCGCTCTTGGCCCAGTAGCCATCGCTGAAGGCCAGGATCTCGCCGTGCACCTCGTGCGTGTACTCGGCGCAGCCCATCGCGAACGTTTCGACGAGCTCGCGGGTCGGGCCCCAGAGGAAGAGGCCGGCCTCGAGCCCGCAGTCCGACCACCAGCGCAGCTGCAACGCTTGCACCCGTCGACCGTCGAGCAGATCGATCTCGAAGCCGCCCAGGTAGAGAGAATAGGCGACGCTCGGCGGGTGAACCTCGACCTGTGCGTCGAAGAGGTTGTCGATGCCGGCCAGCGGCTCGAGCCGACAGTAGCCGGCCTCGGCATATTGACTCAGGTTCCAGCCCTGGATCGACGTTGTGAACAGCAGGTGCTGGTCGCCCAGTCGGGCGCGCAGCTCGTCGTACGCCGCAATGACCATCGCGTTCGTCGACCGACTCACTAGATTGCACAAGAAATTCGGGGGATACATCGTTTCGTCACCTTCTAGATGGATCTACAAACGCGTCGCCTGGGCCGGCATGGTCGCCGTCTACCAACCTGGAGAATGCCTGTCGAACGTAGGGGCGAAGCTCGCTTTCGTCATTCTCAGGCGTCTCTTGGCGCCGAGGGACGGGCGCTGCCCGCGTCGTGGTGAAGAGTCCAGAGTGCGTCGAGTCGTTCGCCGCCCTCTTGGTGGTCGAGCACGTCGAAGGACTCGATCCGGTCCTCGGCATCGGTTTCGACCAGCAGCACGGCGGGTGGCTGCGCTAGCACGTAGTAATGGCGCCGCGTCTCGTCATCGCTAGCCCACCAGCTGGCGAAGCGCAGTGGCGCGAGGGCGGCGACGCGGGGAGCGCCAGCGATCAGTCGCCCCTCGAGCTGTTCGCGCTGCCAATCGCTCGGGACTGGCCGGTCGTAGTCGATCAGGGTCAGGCAACGCGGCCCCTCGAGCCACTCGACGGCCTCGACCGTCTCGTCCCACTCGAGCTTCAGCCGCGCGAAGGCGAACGTCGTGGTGTGCCGTAGGAGGATGTTGCCCGTGCGCTCTTTCGCCTCTTCGGCGAACATCGGCGCGTGTCGCATCTCACGATAGAAGGGCCAGGGGCGTCGGTCGCCGATGAGCCCCGCGAGGAGCTTGCGATCGCCCTCGGGCACGACGAACAGCGTCGGATCGTAGCGCAGCGCCATCTCGGTCTACTTTCCGCCTCCCGCCTTGGCTTTCAGCTTCGCTTCGCACTGCTTCATACCCGTCTCGAGCTGGGGCTTCCGCTTCTGCAGCTTCTCGGTCCACTCTTTGAGCTTCTCGTTCGCCTTTTGCAGCTTGGTCGCCAGGTCCTGCTTGTCCTTCTCGAGGGTCTCGACCGCTTGTTTGGTCGAGGTCAGCTGCTGTTTCTTCGCGTTCAGGTCGGTCTGCAGGCGCCCGGTGTCCCCGCCACCCTTCTCGGCCTCTTTCAGCTTTGCCTCGGCGCTCGTGACCTCGCCTTCGAGGCGCGGAACACTCTTCGACTTCGTCTGCAGATCCTTGTCGAGCTCGGTTTGCTTCTTCGTGAAGTCGATCACCGCGTCGTTCGCCTTCTGCACGTTCTCGTTGAGCGTCGAGAGCTCTTGCCCCATGTGGTCGAGCAGCGTCGCCGGGTCCTGGTCGACCAGGCCCATATTGTATTGCCACTCCTGCTCGCCCTCTTTGTTCGTTTGCAATTCGGCGACCATTCGGTCTTCGCCGGCTTTGTCGCGGAACATCATCTTCGTGCCGTCGGGAAGGGGTAGGTAGGTCTTCTCGTCGCGCCCCTCGCCTTTGCCGAAGGTCAGCTCCTGGTTCACCGTCGTCGTCGCCGAGCCGTACTGATCGGAAGTCGCCGTGCCGCCCGTGCCCTTGAACGCCGCGCCGCCCTTCGCGTCGTTGTAGTTCAACATCTGCATCGCGTTGAGCGGTCCGTTGAGCGCCTCGTTCGAGTCCTGCTGCATCTGGTGCACGTGGTCGATCATCTCGGGCGACATACTGACGCGTGCCTGCTCCTTCATCTGGTCGGTCATCCCGAACTGGATGTAGGTCACGCCGCCGTCCTTGAAGCCCTGGGAGGGATCGTGCGAGTCGTTGAGAAATGGCGAGGTGTCGTAGTCGAGGCCGAGGATCTCTTTGGTGTCCGACGCCGATCGACCAGCGGTCGTCTCGGCGTGGCCGATCGAGCCGCCCGCCGAGAAGCCGTAGGTCCCCGCCAACAGCCCGCCTGCCGAGGGCAGCACCTTGCTCAGCTGATGGGCGCCATCGTTGCCCGCCTGCTCGACGGTCTGGCCTTGGGTGATCGTCTGGTCGTAGAGCAACGACTGGCCCCGCGCGTGCGCCGACTTCTGGTCCGGCGCGAGGGCCGAGGCTTGCTCTTTGCGCGAGCCCTGCATCTTGTCGAAGTCGCCAGGGCTCATGCGGTCGTCGTTGGCCAACCGATCGCGTCCGACGGAGCCTTGACCTTTGGGCACTTTGTTCGACTCTTTCTCCTTTTGCAGGCTGTCGCCCTTCTTCTTGCGGGCGACCGCTCCCCCGCTCAGGCCCTGCGACAGCTCCGACGCGCGGCCACCAGAGACCACGACGTCGGCCGCCGAGCGCGCCTGGATCTCGGGAGCGCTCGACGGGTCGAGCACGCCCGATGCCGCGCCAAGGCCACCGCTACGAAACTGCAGGGCGTGCGCTGTCTCTTCCGCCACGGTGTGCTTGTCCTGGCTACGCCCGAGGACGATCGAGCCGCCTACGCTATACGCCTCGGCGTTCAACGCGTCGGCTGCCCGCTGCGCCGTCGGTCCAGCGAAGACCGGGATGTCGGCGAGGGAGCGTCCGAACCCTCGCTCGAGCTCGCTGCGGTACGGGAGCGATGTGCGGCCACCCTGCAGCCCGAGTTGCGCGTAGGGTTGCGCCAGAGCGGGAGTGGGCTCGGCGCCCGAGCCCTCGTGCCGCGCGATCGGTCCACGCCCGTCGGCGCGTGGCGTCGAATTGTCGCTCGCCGGCGGCAGCGCCGCCCAGTCGTTCAACACGTCGGTGATCGCCGGCGTCACGGGCATCGCCGACCGCCTCTCGCCGGGCCCGTCATCGCCGCCGCTCATCTCGAATCGCTCGGTCCCCGGCTCGGCGTGCTCGCCCTCTTTCTTGCGCTCAGCGCCAGAGCGGGCGATCGATCCTGCTTGCTTTTCGGTTCGTGTCGTGTGCATCGCGCTCCCCTCCACAGACAGAGAATAGCACGGGATTGCGCCCGCCGATCGATGGATTGACCAGATCACCTCGCGACGATCATTCTAGCGCACCGATGGGGAACGTCGCATCGTCCTTTTTCGCCGCCACCGCGCGCCCTCCTCCGCGGTCCCGATCGAGACGCGCTAGGCCGGCTCGCGAACCCGCACAGCCGTCGGCGTCGTGCCGCGGCAGCCGAACACCGCGCACTGCGAATCGTGGGCCCAACACTCATCGTGGTGTACGGTGCCGCAGCTCTGGCAGACGACGAGGGCGTTTCCGTCGGCAATCCCGGCGCGGCAGTAGGGGCAGATGACGTCGAGGAGCCTCTCTGGAGCGAGCTCCGCGATGCTGACCTGCAGCAGTACCGCGGAAAACTGGCGCAGGAGCTCGAGTCGTCGG
>JAGQJP010000887.1 GCA_020430585.1 Myxococcales bacterium
AGAGACCTCGGTCGACGAGCATGTCGGTGCCGAGGCCGACGCGAGCGGGGCGTCCGTCGATCAGAAACTCGCGGATGATGTAGCCATAGTGGCCGACCAGACGGCCGTCGCGCTCGGCGATGACGTTCACGGCCCCGAGCGGCGGTTGGCGGAACTTCCAGCGGTAGTGCGCCTCGCTCTCGCTGTGCTCGAATTGCTGCAAGAGCGCCGTGATCCGCGGAAAATCACTCGCCTCTGCCGCCCGAATGATCGCCTCGCTCGTCATCGGTAGGCGTTCCGAGCGATTGTTGACAGGCGGGGGAAGCGCACTATCATGAGTTCCACGTCCGAATCGAATAAAGACCAGGGTTTGGTTATCGATGAAGGGTTCGCGACTGTCAACTCAAATGCTCCGTCGCCGTGGTCGGGCGGCTCTCCAGATCGTGGCGTTTCTCGCCGCCCTCGGCCTGTTCGCCGCCGTCGTCGCCCGCGTCGTCGGAGCGCCCGCCCCAGCCCCGATTCCGGGCCCTGACGGAAGCACGCGCTTCGGGATCCCCCTCTCCCAGCGAAAGGCGATCTACGAGACGATCCTCTCGCAGGTGCACCGCTGGCGCCGCAACGCCGCGATGGTTCGGCACCGCGCCTTCAATCGACACGTGGTGTTCATGGCACAACTTTCCGCCCACGTTCGACGGCTCGCTGTACGGCACCACGTCTCTGCGACCCAGCTCTGGCTCGTCGTCGACGAGGGGATTCGGAACCACTGGACGAGCGGTCGCTATCCGCCGCTTCCGGCGACGGTCGTGCCGTTGTCGCTGACGACTCGATGAGCGCGCTCGTCGCTGGCCCTCCCGCGCGCGCCGCCGCAAACCCGACGACGGGCGAGCTGCGCTCGATCTCGAAGGCGATCACCGGGATCGTCGGCCTGCGCTGGATTCTCTGGATCGGGCTGGCGACGTTGTTTCTCGGTGACGGGCTGTGGAAGCCCTACAGCGTCGGCACGACCCAGGACTGGCGCCTCCAGGCCCACATGACACAGTCGTCTCACCGCTCGATCGCCCGCTACGGGCAGTTTCCGGCCTGGGACCCCTATGAGTGCGGAGGAATCTACGGCAGCGGAAACCTGCAGAACAACGGCTCGTCTCCCACGCAGCTCCTGGCCTGGATCTTCGGCCTGATGCCGGGATGGAAGATCGCGATGTTGTTGATGTTCATCCTTGGCCTCGAGGGGGGGTTCCTCTACGCCCGCTGGCTCGGGATCGACGGCCTGGGGGCGGTGCTCGCGGCGTGCGCGTTCTGCTTCTCGGGGCGCTTCGCCCAAGCGCTGATCGATGGCCACCCGCATTTCCTCGGCTTTCTGCTGTTTCCCTGGGTCGTGCTCTCCCTCGAGAAGGGCTTCCGCGATTGGCGCTGGACCGTGCTGGGCGGGCTGTTCATGGCCTGGATCTTCGCCGACGGCGGTGCGGTCTCGACACCGATGACGGCGATGGTCCTCTTGTTCCACACGATCTACTTCAGCGTTTGTTTCGCCGTCAGCCGGGACCCCGGCCCGCGTTGGTTTCGGCCCCCCGTGGCGTTGGCGGCGATGGCGCTGGTCACCGCCCTCGTCTCGGCGGTGATTCTGTTGCCGGCCCTCAGCAGCTGGGCCGAAGCGCCGCGCGTCTGGACCCGGCCGCAGCACTTCCCGTTGCCGCGGATTCTCGGGCTGCTCTTCATCAAGCCGACCCTCGGCGGTCTGATCGGCGTCGGCACGAGCTATGCGGGTGAGCTCACGCTAGGTCTCTTCCTCGCGATGCTCCTCTTTCGCGACCGCCTGACGCCCCAACTGTTGGTCCTCTTCGTCGTCGCCGTGGCGCTCTCGACGGGAGACCACGGTCTGTTCGGAATCTATGATTGGCAGAAGAAGCTCCCCCTCTTTCGCAATCTACGGCATCCGTTTCGCTACACGCTGTTCGCCGCGTTCTATCTCGCCCTCGGTGCCGGGCGCGGGCTGGCGCTGCTCGAGCACCATCTCCTCGAGCTCGTCGAGCGCTGGAGCGGAAGGGCGGGCATCGCTACCGCGGCTAGGGGCGGTGGCGATGGGGACGCCTCGACCGAGGGGGCTAGGGAGCGCGCTCCGCGCTGGCGTGTGGCTCTCCGCTATCCAGCGATCGTGCTCGGGTTGATGCTGGTAGCCGGTCTGGGCTACCTCGCCAGCGCCGAGGTTTATCGCGTGAACCGCAAGCGAGTCGCCAAGGTCTTCACGGTGCCGACGCCCCGCCCCTTCGAACAGCCATTTCACCAGTCGGTCGGCAGTCCGCACGCCGCCAACGTCTGGAGCGCTGTCAACCTCGGCTCGCTGAGCTGCATTCAGGCGCAGCCCTTTCCGATCTCGAAGGAGCTGCGCGGCGACCGGACCTCGGAGCTGTTCTTGAGCGACCCCCGGGCGGGAACGCTGCGGCTCGTCGAGTGGACGCCCCATCGGATCCGACTCGACGTCGCGCTGGCGTATCGCACGGGCCTGATCGCGAACATGAACTACCATCGCGGTTGGCGCGTCGACCACGGAACAGTGACGAATTACAAAGGGTTGCAGGGCGCTACCCTCCCGAAGGGGCGCTACCGCCTGACCCTCACCTTCTCGGATCCGCGGGTCAACCTCGGGATGCTGATCAGCCTCCTGACGCTCTTCGGGATCGCCGGATTCTTCGGTGTCGGGCTCTGTCGGCGTTGGAGTCGTCGAAGCGGATCGGAGTCGACGCTAGCGGCCGGGGCCGCGATCGCTCAGGTGGGATTCGAATCGGGCGCGGTCGGAGTCCCGCGGCGCGAGGACCAGAAAGAGCACGATCGACCAGCCGACGAAGGCGTACGTCACGTTGGCCGAGGCGCCGATGAAGTGCAGGATCAGCCCGCCGATGGCGACGCTCTCCGAGAGGGCCCAGCGTAGAATCGAGAAGATGAAGTATTGCTTCGTCCCCCGGGCGATCATCCGCGCCCCGAGTAGCACGACCCCCGTCACGACCAAGCCGATCACCGTTATGGCGAGCATCAGCGTCTGAAGCTCGGGTACCGGCGTCGTGGCCGGGAGGATCGTGGCGATCACGCCGTAGATCACGACCCCGGTCAACAGCGCGCTCCAGAGGATCCACATCGTCTGCCTGGCCTGTTTCGATGTCGGTGAGACGCTCATGGCTCGAGTATACACGGGCAGGGGATCTTGGAAACCCCGAATCGCGTCACAGGCGCCTGAGTTGGAGAGGCAAGCCGTCGAGCGGGCGCGCGATCGGCATCAGCTGATAGGGCATCCGATAGAACGAGGGCACACTCCAACGGTAGCGACGCAGGAGCTGGTGCAGCACGGCCTTGATCTCGATCGCCGCGAAACGCTCGCCGATACAGCGGTGGGCGCCTCCGCCGAAGGGAGCCCAAGCGTACTTGTGGCGCTGGTCCTCGGCGCGGTCCGGGGCGAAGCGATCCGGGTCGAATTCGTCGGGGGCGCTAAAGAGCCGGGGCGAGTGGTGCACGAGAAGCGGCGCCAGGCCGATCAGCGTCCCGGGCGGGATCAGATAGCCCGCAAAGGAGGTCGCTCGTTGCGTCATCCGCGGCATCACGGCCAGCGGCGGATAGAGGCGCAGCGCCTCGCGCAGCACGCGATCGTGGAGCTCGAGCTGGTTGAGCTCGTCGGCGTCGAGCTCGTCGCGGTCGAAACGACCGCTCTGCTCCCGCAGCCGCTCTTGGCACCTCGGATGTTTTGCCAACAGGTAGAGGATCGTGGTCAGCGCGCTCGTCGAGGTGTCGTGGGCCGCCATCATCAGAAAGATCATGTGATTGACCACCTCCTCGTCGCTGAAACGCTCGCCCGACTCGCTCTCGGCGCGGCTGAGACGGCTGAAGAGGTCGTCGCTCGCGGTGCGTCGCTTCGCTGCGAGCTGCTCGGCGAAGCGCTGGCGCAGAAACTCGCGTCCACGCAAGCCCCGCCAATAGGTCGTCGGCCAGAGATCGAGGCGCAGCACGGCGATCGAGGCCTGCACTGCGTCGACGAAGGCGCGATCGAGCCGTGTCGATTGGCTCGGATCGTCCAGGCCCATGAACGTCGCCGCGGCGATCCCGAGGGTCAGGCGCTTGAGCGCGGGATAGGCGAAGAAGAGCCGGTCTCGTCGTCTCCGGCCCAGCCAGCCGTCGAGTCCGCGGGCGATCGCAGGCGTCATCTGGGCGAGATAGGCGCGCAGCGAGTCCGAGGTGAACGCCGCCTGCATGATCCGTCGATGTTGACGGTGCTTGGCGCCGTCCATCGTCATGATCGCGCCGGGGAAGACGTGGTCGATGAAGTGCGCCCAGTCCTTCTGGCTCGAGAGGGCGTCGTCACGGTTGCGGAAGCCGAACTCCAGCGCGTCGGCGCCGAGCAGCGCGAGAATCTCGATCCCGACGGCCCGCGTCCAGACGACGGGACCCTGCGCCTCGATTCGGCGCAGCGCCGCCAACAGGTCCCAAAAGGCCCAGAGCGCGTGTCCAACGATCGGTGGTCCGTCGTCCCGCGGGATGCCGCGGAGCTGTCCGTCGCACCGCATGGTGGGCTGTCGGGTGGTCGTCGCCATCTCTCCTCGCCGACGATCCTACGCCAGCGACGGGCCGGAGCGCAAGCCGGAGGGCGCCTCTGGCGTCGCTTCGGGTGGCGTACCGAGGCTCGTCGCTTCCGATGGGCGTCGGCCCGTGCATCCGAGCGCCCTCTTGGGGATCGTCGATCCGCGGAAAATGGGTTGAGATCATCGCGCCTCCTCTATATGCTATGAG
>JAGQJP010000888.1 GCA_020430585.1 Myxococcales bacterium
GGTTGCTGCACGGTGGCGCTCGCGATCGACGCGTCGTCGCCCGTCACCGCGGGAATCGTCGCTCGTCCGTCCCTTTCGCCCGTGCTAAGCGCCTGTCCGCTCGCGCTGGCCTGTGTGCTCGCCCGCCGCGTGTTGACGCTCTCCGAGCTGCGCCGCGTCGAGCCGGGGGGATGGATATTTTTTGGAACGATGGATGATTGGCGTCGGGTTTCGCTGTTGGTAGAGTCACGACCCGCCCCCCTTTTTCGCGGACGCCTGGAGGGAGATCGGATCCAGATCGAGGAGCGAACGATGGAACGATTCACTGAACCCGAAGCCCCACGCGGCGATGCGTCGCTCGCCCTGGACGAGCTCGAGTTGCGCGTCGAGGTGGTCGTCGGCGAGTGCCGTGTACCCCTCGGCGAGCTAGCGCAACTGTCGGCGGGCCAAGCGCTGCTCTTGCACCGCGCGACGGAAGACGGCGTCGAGGTGCGCGTGCAGGGGCGTACGATCGGCGAAGGCGAGCTGATCGACGTCGACGGGGTGCTCGCCGTACGGTTGACCAAGTGGGACGGGGGAACGCTTTGAGCCGCCGCGCCCGGTGTGCGGCGTTGGCGCTCGTTGCGTTGCTGCTCGTCGCTCCCTGCGTTACGGGGTCCCCCTCGACCGTGCGCATGACGCTGAAGAGTCGGTACGATCTGATCCGCTACTGCCTCTGGGAGGAGCTCGCCCGCGTCGGCACGTCTCCCGAGCGCTTCGACTTGGTCGTCAACATCGACGCCACGGGTTCGCTGGACGTCGTCGCCGACGGCGTCGAGAGCGACTCGTTGCGGCTCTGCGTCTCCTCGGCCCTAAACGGCGTGCGCGTCCTCGGCTGGACCGCGGGAAAAGAGCGTACGCTGAAGATTCCGATCCAGGTTCAGCGCCGAAACGAGGGCAAGCTCGCCCTCGACGCGATTCAACGGATCCTCAAGCGCGGGCGACGCGATCTGCGCACCTGCGCCAAAGGAGCGCCGAGCTTCGTGCAGAAGGGGACCCTCGTCGTCGACAAGCGCGGGTTCGTGCGCGCCGTCTGGCAGGAGCTGACACCTGTCGTTCCGAACGGACGCGCCTTCGCCCGGCGCCTCGTCGCCCGCTGCCTCTCCCACAGGCTGCGCGGGCTGCGCTTTCCCGCGCCGCAGCCGAGTGGCTATGTCCGCGTCGCCTTCGAGTTTCAGTTCCGCACGCACCATCGCGACCACACCGCGCCACCGCAGCACGAGCCGAAGTCGCCGCCGCCGAAGGGAAAGACCAAGAGCCAATCCGTGAAGCCGCGCCCGCCGCAGAAGACGAAACCGTAGCGGTCGGCCAAACGCTCGCCTGGCGCGAAACCGTAGCGGTCGGCGATGCGCTCGCCTAGCGCTCACGGGTCGAGGCGACGTACTCCCGCAGATATTCTTGAATGTAGGCCTGGGCCGTGTTGTGGTCGTCCTTCTCGATCACGAAGGTCGTCGAGATCTGACTCTGGTGCGAGGTCAACAGGCGCAACCGACACTCGGTCATCCAGATCTCGAGCACCTGGCGGACCGAGATTTTGAGGTATGGCTTGCGGGGAAAGGCGAGGGCAAAGTCGGCGACCCCGAGCTTTCGCAGCGTGTCCATCGTGAAGGAGGTGACGATCTGGAACTTTCCGCCGTTGAAACCGCGGCGATCGCCGAGGCCGATCAAGAGCAGCTTGGCGATCGGCAGGCGCGCGGGCACGGGGTAGAGCGTGCACTCGCGGAATGCGCCGGTGACGCGATTGTCGAGTAGAAACGAGGTGAGCTTACCGTTCAGCCGCCAATCGACCAGGCCCGCCAGACCCTTGAGCGGCCGCTCGTCTTCGAAGAAATAGAGCACCAGTGTGTCGCTCTGCGCCTCGTCGAGGTGCGCGAGATGCAGCGGGACCAGACGGTACTCGAACTTCATTTCGGCTTGCCGTCGGCCTTGGGGTGAGCGGCGGAGATCTTGTCCAGGATGCCGTTGATGAAGGCGCTCGAGTCGCCGCTGCCGTAGCGCTTGGAGATCTCGATCGCTTCGTTGATGCTGACCCGCGGCGGGATCGACGGCTCGTGGAGGATCTCGTAGATCGCCATCCGCAGGATGTTGCGGTCGATCGCGGCCATCCGCTCGATGCGCCAGTTCTTCGAGAAGCGGACGATCTCATCGTCGAGCGCGTCGCGCTCCGCGGCGATCCCCTCCAAGAGCTTGCGGCAGAAGCGCTGAACGTCTTTGGGATGCTCGGCGATCAGCGGGTGGTCCCGCAGCGCGGTCTCGAGCCCGACCTCGTTGTACTCGAGCTCGTAGAGGACAGTCAGCGCCAACTCGCGAGCGGCACGGCGTTTTCCCATGTGAAAGCCTAGACCTCTCGCTCGTTGAGCGACTCGATGTGGGTCAGCAGGTTGGCGGTTTCGATCGCCGCCAGAGCCGCCTCCCAGCCCTTGTTCCCGGCCTTCGTACCCGCGCGCTCGATCGCCTGCTCGATCGTGTCGGTCGTCAGAACGCCGAACGTGAGCGGCATGTCCAGAGACATCGCGACCTGAGCGATCCCCTTCGAGACTTCCGAGGCGACGTAGTCGAAGTGTGGCGTGCCCCCGCGGATCACCGCGCCGACGCAGACGACGGCATCGAATTGGCCCGTCTCGGCGATGCGCCGCGCGACGAGCGGCAGCTCCCAGGAGCCCGGCGCCCAGACCACGCTGATGTGCTCACTGGCGGCGCCGTGGCGAACCAGGCCGTCGACGGCACCGCCGACGAGGCGTTCGGTGATGAAGTGGTTGAAGCGGCTGGCGACGATCGCCACACGCAGTGAGTCGGCGGAAAGATTTCCCTCGAATGTGCGCACCATGGTCTCCCTCGTTTCGGTCCTCGCGGCCCGAGCGCGTCGTGCAGCTCGATGGCCTGGACGGAGATTCGACGCGCCGCGCTGGACGCGATCGCCCTCGATAGGGCGCGAGTATACGGTCTGCTCGGCCCCAGGGCAAGTCGCTTCAAGCGAACCCGTGACGGCGCAGAAACTCTTCGTCGATTCCGGGGGGCGGGCTTCCGCCTCCGACGCGTCGCAGATAGTTGACGACATAGCGCGCGACGAGATCAACCTCGATGTTGATCGGGCCTTGCGCTGGCACTCGCGCGAGCCGTGTCTTTTCGAGGGTGAAGGGAACGAGCGTGACCGAGACGCGATCGCCCTCGATCGCGCTGACCGTCAGGCTCACCCCATCGAAGGCGATCGATCCCTTGAGGGCGACGAAGGGCATCAGCTCGGCGGGTACGTCGACGCTGACGATCAGCGAGTCGCCTTCCCTTCTCGTCGCGGCGAGTCGCCCGACACCGTCGACGTGTCCCGAAACCCAGTGACCGCCGAGGCGATCTCCAACGCGCAGGGCACGCTCGAGATGCAGCCCGTCACGCACGTGAAGGGACCCGAGGTTGCTACGTCGCAGCGTCTCGAGGCTCGCCTCGGTGTTGAATCGATTGGCTCTGCGCTCGATCACCGTGAGGCAGACCCCATTGCAA
>JAGQJP010000103.1 GCA_020430585.1 Myxococcales bacterium
AGCGCCGCCACAGCTCGAGCCCGCGCCAGCGGTGCAACCGTAGCAGTGGTCGGCGAAGAGGATCTGACGCGCTTTGAGGCGCTCGAGGTCGAAGTTGAAGACCGTCAGCGGCTCGCCGTCGTTGAGCTCCATCTCCAGCATCTGGTTGAAGTCGCAGTCGAACAGTCGCCCGTCCCAGCTCACGCTCAGCAGGTTGCGGCACATCACGCCCATCGCCGCGATCGGGTTGAACGCGCCGATGAGCTTGTCCATGTACTCATCGTAGGTGTCGTTGCGCTTGAGCTGCTCCGCGAAGCGGTGGATCGGCATGTTCGTGATCGTATAGAGCTTGTTGAAGCGGATCGCGAACTTGGCATCGAGCTCGCGCTTGTAATCCGCCTCCAGCGACTTCTGCGGCGCGGGCAGGAAGGCCCCGACGGGATTGTAGATCAGATTGAGCACCAAGTCGCTGGTCGGCGCTGCGTACCCGACCTCGTTGAGTCGGCGTAGGCTGGCGATGCTCTTTTCGAACACGCCGCGTCCGCGCTGTCGGTCGGTGAAGAACGCCTGGTAGTACGGGAGCGAGCTAATCAGCTCGACGCCGTTGTCGGCGAAGAAGCGCGGCAGGTGCTCCATGTTGCGCCCGGTGACCGGGCAGCCGTCGAAGGTCACCGTCAGATTGTGGCGCACGATCACGTGCTTTCCGAGGACGATCGCTCGCCTCACGAGGTGTTCGAAGTGCGGGTTCAGCTCGGGGGCCCCGCCCGTGATGTCGATCGCTCGGATCTCCGCGTGGGAGGCGAGGAGCACGAGGATCTGCTCGATCGTTTCGAGGCTCATCTGCTCGGTGCGTTTCGGCGACGCGTCGACGTGGCAGTGGTGGCACGCCTGATTGCACAGCTTGGTGATGTTCACCTGCAGCGTGTCGAGCGTTTGCGGTGAGAGGTCGAGGCCAAATTCGTCGAGCTTCTTCTGGAAGCTGAAGCGCTGTTCGGTCGTGGCCAGTCGCAGGTGGCGGCGCGCGGTAGCCGTCTTCATCAAAGCGCTCCGAGGTGTTTGAGTTTGTTGTGCATCTGTACGCCGTGAACGAGGAGCATCCCCGCCTCCATCGCTGCGGCGACGTGAATCGCCTCGGTCATCTGGTCGGGGTCGGCGCCGCTCTCGAGGCACGCTGTGGTGTAGGCGTCGATGCAATAGGGACACTGCTTCGCGTGCGACACGGCGAGGGCGATCAGCGCCTTCTCGCGCTTGGTCAGCGCGCCGTCGCCACCGACCGCGGCGTTGTAATAGTCGAAGAACTTCTTCGCCAGCTCGGGTTGGAACTTGGCGATCTCGCCGAAGCGGTTCAGGTCTTTCGGATTGTAGTACTCGTTCATCGTCCTTTGTCCCGTTGTTCACGACCGGTGGTCGCCCTGGTACTCGGTAGTTCGGGGCGACGCGTGGTTCGGTTACGCTCCCGTGGCGCCGACCGCAGCCGCGATCAGCGGGAAATCGTCATGGCACGCTGCGTCCTCGGCCTTCGGCGAGCACCCAGAAGCGCGTCGTCTGGTCAGGCGCTTCGCTCAGCGCTCGTTCGAGCTCTTCGACCGCTTCGAGCTCTCCGTCATCCGCCAGGGCGAAGGTGCCGTGGTGGATCGCGACGCTGGTCTGCGAGCGCACGTCGTCGTGAGCTCTGAGCGCCTCGCGCGGAGAGATGTGGACCGGCCCCATGAACCACTCGGGTCGATAGGCGCCGATCGGGATCAAGGAGAGTCGAATCGGCCCGAAGCGCTCTCCGATCGTGGCAAAATGGGGGCCATATCCGCTATCGCCCGCGAAATAGAGGCGTCCCGTCGGCGTCTCGACGACGAAACCAGCCCAGAGCGATCCGTCGCGGTCGAGCAGGCTCCGCCCCGAGAAGTGTTGGGCGGGTACGCAATGCGCGATAATCGATGCGTTGATCGCGTAGCGGTCCCACCAATCGAGCTCGACCACTCTTTCGAATCCCCGCTGCTCGAGGTAGTTTCGATTGCCGAGGGTGGTCACGATCTGGGGGTCGAAGACCGAGCGCAGCTGCTTCAACGTCGGCAGATCGAGGTGATCGAAGTGATCGTGGCTCAGCAGAACCAGGTGGATCGTCGGTAGATCGCGGAAGCGAATGCCGGGTGGCCGCTTGCGGCGCGGGCCCGCCAGCCCCATCGGGCCAACACGGTCCGACCAGACCGGGTCGGTGAGGATGTTGAGCCCCTCGAGCTGAACCAAAACCGTCGAATGGTTGACGAAGGTGACGCGCCAATCGGCGCCCGAGACCGTGCGGGGCGGCGGCGGCCCCGGCTCGGCGTCCCGAAACCGCGGCCAGGCGCCGGGTTTGCGGTCTTTGACCCACTTCACGAAGTCGCGCACGCCGTGGCTATTCCGCGGCACGTTGTGAAAGCGCTGGCCATCGAAGTGATCACTCAGCGGGCCGCGATATCGAGATTTCCACACCACGAATTTGTTGTACTTGATTTCTTTCGCCCGGGCAACCGCCCAGACCGTCTCGCAAAAAGCAGTTGACAAGCTGTTGGCGATCGGGGAGTATTACCAACCCTGAAGCGACTCAAATCGATCCGCAGGGGTCGATCGTGACATTGACGAGGAGATATAGCTATGGCTCGCCGCTGCGCCCTGACCGGCAAGGGTCCCCTGGTTGGTAACAACGTTTCCCACGCGAAGAATCGCACCAAGAAGCGACAGTTTCCCAATATTCAAAGCCGACGGATCTGGGTCCCCGAGCTCAACCGTTTCGTGCGGGTGCGCATCTCGACCAACGCCATGCGCAGCGTGACGAAGCAGGGCTTCATGAACTTCCTGCGCAAGCGCGGCCTGCGCCTGCAGGATGTGGTCGCCTGACGTCTCCGACGCCCGTCACCCGACGATTCCCCACAGCAACACCCGTCGATATGCGTAGAAGTACGGGCGCCGATCCCCGATCACCCCGAGCAGACGTGTGCGGTAGCGTGTGACGAACTCTGCGAACCGCTCGGCCCCCAGGATCGCTTCGTAGAACGTGAGCAGGCTTCCCCGTACCCACTCGACTACATCCGCGCTCGACTCGAGCTCGTGCCCGAAGATCTGCAGACGAACCGATTGACGGCCAAAACCCAAGCGCGCGAGAAGCTCGGCGTACGCCTCGGGCGCGAGAACCGGGGAGCGGCGCGCTCGCCCGCGCATCGCCTCGGCGAAGGGCGCCTCGGCGGCGACCTCGGCGGCGACACGATGCGAGGCGTGGGACTCGTTGCACGGCATCTGCACCGCCAGCTGGCCTCCCCGGCGGAGCCAGCCCCGCAGCCTCTCGAACAGCGCGGGGTGGTCGTCGACCCAGTGGAGCGCTGCGTTCGAGAAGACGAGATCGACCGCCGCCTCGGGTGCGTAGGCCTCGATCTCTCCCAACTCGAAGCGCACCGTCGCCGTGACGGGCTCCGCTCGGCGCCGCGCGAGCTCGTCCCGCGCCGAGGTCAGCATCGCCGGAGAGCTATCGAGCCCCGTGACACGTCGCGCGTCGAGCGCGGCGGCCAACTCGATCGTCAGCGGCCCGTTGCCACAGCCGAGATCGATCACCTCCATCCGCGCTCTCCGCTCCACCAGCGCGAGCAGCTCGTCGAAGGGTTGTCTCCGCTCCCGCGCGAACCTGGCGTACTGCTCGGGATTCCATCGTGCCATCGCCCCTCCTCTCCGCGCCGCGGTGAGGCGACGCGATTCTCCTGACTCGGCGCGCTCGTCCACCTCTCGCGGCGGCGCCCGACACCCGTCAATCTATCACGCGAGCGAGCGCGCCGGACAGGGGGTTCGTCGCGGCTCGATGGACCACGAAGATTGGGCTTCGAGCGAATTCTCTAATCCGACGGAATAGTTGAGTGAAAGGCGCTTGTTGTTCCTCTTGCTCCCGTATAGTATGCATTTACGGCTGCGGTTTCTCTCGACTCAACGTCTGGCAAGGAATTCGCGTTGCGCCACGATTCGGTTTCGCTTCGCGGAAGGGGAGGGCAGAGGGCCGCGCTTGGGGGCGCTCCCCTGCGCCGGACCAGCATGCGATTGGTCGCCCCGGTGTTGCTCATCGTCCTGGTCGTCGCCGTCTTCGCACCCACCACCCTCCTCGGCCAGGAGAGCAGCTCGTTCGAGCTCTATCACTGGGTTCACAACGCCGGGTCCAGCGTGCGCAAGGTCACTCTGCGCCACGAGCTCTGGCGTACAGCCCCGATGCCCATCCGCTCGCCCTTGGAGAATGTCGATCTCTCGGGCCACCGCTTGCAGCTCGGGTTCGTCTTCACGCGACACATCGAGCTCGTCCTCTCGGCCGCCCACTGGCAGGCCGCACAGCAACAGGGCTATCAGCTGCTCTTCGGCCTGCAGTACAAGCCGATAGCGCAACTCGAGCTCGAGATCGAGGGGCGGATGGAGACCTTTGGCGAGGAGTGCTCGGGGACGACGCGGCTGCTCCTCGACTATCGCCTCGGACGTCACGCCCGGCTCTCGACGGAGGTCTCGATTCACAATCGACACCCCTCGACGGGCGAGCCGCCGCTGATCACGCGGGGGCACAAGCTCCAGCTGCGCTTCAACCCCGTCGACGTCCGCCTCGGATACAGCGACTCGGGCGAGTGGAAGGCGGGCTATCTGCGGATTTCGATCAAGCGCACCCGTATTCGTCTCGGCATTCGCGCGGACTGGAGCGAAGCGGGGGACGTGACGATCAAGTTCTCGTTTCAGCCCTTCGCGTTCTGAGCGGTGGCGCGCGCCCGACGGATACCGTGCGCGCCGCCGGCAGGGGGGCGCGCTCGGGCCGTGGCGCGACTCGGCGCTCGTCAGCTGCGATCGGAGTCGAAGGGATCGGCGCGTTGCCATCCCGTCTTGCCCGTCTCCCGCAGGCGCTCGAGCCGACGGATCGCGATCTCGCAGAAGATCGGATCGATGTCGCCCGTGAGACAGCGACGTCCGAGACGTTCAGCGGCGATCAGCGTCGTGCCCGAGTGGGCGAAGAGATCGAGGACGCTCTCGTTCGGGCGCGAGCTCGCCGCGAGCACTCGCTCGATCGCCGCCAACGGCTTCTGCGCGTAGCAGCCGGGAACATTCTCCTGCATGCGGTAGAAGACCTGCTGCACATCGACCCAGACGTTGCTCGCCCGCAGCGTAGCGGAACGGCTGCGCTCGAGGTTTTCGGTGCGCACGCCGCCGACGGTCTTGTAGTAGCCGCGCAGGATCTTCGGGATCTCGGTGTACTGCACCGCGAACGACGGCGAGCCCTTGACGTAGTAGAGCAGCTCTTGGCGCACCGCCATCCAGTTCTTCGGAGTGCCGTAACCACGCTGGTTGCGCATCGTGATCAAGCTGCGGGAGCGTAGCCCCTCGATCCCCCGCATCATCACGATGAACTCGGGGAGCGGGGCGAACCCGCGCTCCTGATCGGCGCCGAGCCAGACGTAGAGCGCGCCATCGTCGGCCATCAGCTCGCAGCTGTGACGAACCCAGCGCTCGCACCAGTCGACGAATTCGCGATCGCTGCGCCGCTCGAAGGCGACCAGGTTGTAGGGTGGGTCGTGAAGGGCCAACGTCGGTCGCTCGTCCGCTACCAGCCTTCGTACCGCCTCGCGATCCGCCGCGTCCAGGCACGCGACGCGATGTCGTCCACGGGGATCGTCCCAGATTTCACCGCGCCCGATCCGGCACTGCGGCAAAATCCGCTCGCGGGCAGCCAAATCGCGGTCCAGACGGCCCAATGGAGGATTATCGGTTGCGCCTTTCACCTGATTTTCACACAGTCTGAATAGCCGATTGACACCAATTTGGCCAAGGATACGACAGGACCGATCGAGATCAAGGATACGTCAGGAATCGTCCGAAACGGAAGGACTCAGATGGCATCGTATTCCATTCTCGTCGTCGAAGACGAGGAAGACATTCTCGAGTTGCTGCGGTACAACCTGCAGAAAGAGGGCTACACGGTCGTCGGCGTCGTCACCGGTGAGGCGGGGATCGCCAGAGCGCGCAACGAGCCGCCCGATCTCGTCGTGCTCGACGTGATGTTGCCCGGGATGGACGGCTTCGATGTCTGTCGCGTGCTGCGCTCGGACGCCCGCACCAAGGCCGTGCCGATCATCATGCTCACCGCCAAGGGCGAGGACACCGACGTCGTCGCAGGGCTCGAGCTCGGCGCCGATGACTACGTCACCAAGCCCTTCAGCCCGCGGGTCCTGATCGCCCGCATCCGACGGCTGCTGCGACAGAAGGCGGAGGTCGAGCTCGACGACGACGACAAGAAGGTGCTCGCCCGCCACAGCCTCGTCGTCGATCCCGTGCGTTTCGAGGTCCGCGTCGACGGCGAGGCGATCGAGCTGACCGCGACAGAGTTCGGGATTCTCCATTTCCTCGCGCGCCGCCCGGGTTGGGTCTTCACCCGCGACCGGATCATCAGCGGGGTCAAGGGCGACAACTACAACATCACCGAGCGCACGGTGGATGTGCAGATCGCTGGAATTCGAAAGAAACTTGGCCGGGCGGGGCGATTGATCGAAACTGTTCGTGGAGTCGGATATCGCTTCAAGGAGTAGTCAGCCCACGCATGGTCTCGTCGCGCCGAAAGTTGCTCTGGCAGCTCTACGCCAGCTATCTCGGGTTGACGCTGCTCGGACTGATCCTCGTCGCCTACTACGTGCTCGAAGCCTACCGTGACGTCTCGGAGAGCGATCGCGAGCAAGCCCTTCTGATCCGCGCCCGTCTCGTCGTGCCTGCGCTCTCGGGACCCCTCGACGCCGCGCGACAGAAGTCGATCGAGTCGCTGATTCGGCAGCTCGCTCAGCAAACCGATACGCGACTGACGTTGATCATGCCCGACGGCCGCGTCTACGCCGACTCTCACGCCGACGCCGCTCACGTCGAGAACCACGGCGACCGCCCCGAGGTGCGGGCGGCGTTGCGCGGTGAGATCGGGCGCTCGGCGCGTTTCTCGAGCACCGTCAAGCAAGACCGGATCTACGTCGCGATCCCCCTCCGCCGCGAGGGCCGGATCGTCGCCGTCGTCCGCGCGTCGATGACGGTCAGCGACGTCAACCAGCTCGTCCGCGCCCTCGTCGGCAAGCTCACCGTGGCGGGGATCGTGATTCTGCTCGTCTCGGCCTTCGCGGGCTGGTTCGTCTTCATTCGAATCCGTCGGCCCCTCGATCAGGTGCGCGAGGGCGCGGAGCGCTTCGCCCGCGGTGATTTGCGCCATCGGATCGAGCCACCAGACCTAAACGAGGTGGCGGTTTTGGCCGACACGATGAACGAAATGGCGCATGAGCTGCAGTCGCGGATCGAGTTGGTGACGCGGCAGAAAGACGAGCTCGAGACGGTACTCTCGAGCATGGTCGAGGGTGTGCTGTTGATCGATATCAACGAGCGGATCGTCCGTTGCAACGAGGCCGCGGCGCTTTGGCTCGGCGACGAACGGGCGAAGTTCGAGGGGCGCTTCCTGCAGGAGGCGATTCGCGATAGCCAGATGACGAGCTTCGTCGCCCGCGTCCTCGAGCAGCCGAGGCTGCAAGAAGAGATCGTCACGGTCAATCGCGACGGCGAGAAACATCTACAGGTTCACGGGGCGCGTCTCCAAGAGCCGAGCGGCAAGACGAGAGGTGCGCTGGTGGTGATGCACGACATCAGCAACTTGAAACGGCTGGAGCAGGTGCGCCGCGACTTCGTCGCCAACGTCTCCCACGAGTTGAAGACGCCGATCACGACGATCAAGGGCTTCGTCGAGACACTGCTCGACGGGGCGCTCGACGATCGCGAGGCGGCGCAGCGATTCTTGCAGATCATCATGCGACACACCGACCGCCTGACGACGATCATCGAGGACCTGCTCAGTCTTTCGCGCATCGAACAGGGCGAAGAGGCGGGCAGCATCGAAAAGCGCGCGGTCCGCGTCGAGTCGGTGCTCACCAACGCCGTCAGCTACTGTCGCGCCCGGGCCGAGGAGAAGGAGATGAGCGTCCAGGTCGCCTGCGCCGAGGGCCTCGAGCTCGTCGCCAACCCCGAGATGCTCGAGCAGGCGGTGGTCAACCTGATCGACAACGCGATCAAATACAGCCATCACGGCGACACGGTGCACGTCGGCGGCGCCCTCGAAGCGGGCGATGTCGTCGTCACCGTGCGCGATCACGGCCGCGGGATCGATGCGCGGCATCTTCCGCGGCTCTTCGAACGCTTCTATCGCGTCGACAAAGCGCGCAGCCGCGCCGAGGGGGGAACCGGGCTCGGGCTGGCGATCGTCAAGCACATCGTCCAAGCCCACTCGGGACGGGTCTCGGTGCAGAGTCGGGCGGGCAGCGGAACGCTCTTCACGATCCGCATCCCGAGCGGCTCTTCCGCCTCTTAATCTTTTCTTCGCAATCGGCTAACGTGACCCGAACTGCGGTTGGGTATCTCCTGCCCAACGACGCAGACGACCCGACGCGCTGAAGGTGATCCTTGCGCTCGGCGTCGTCTGAAGAATGAAACCACGTTCTCGGAGGAAACCATGAACGGGATTACGAATCGGATGCGATGGCTCGGCGTATTGGTGGTGTTGCTGGTGGCGAGCCCGACCCTCGTCAAGGCGGAGACGAAAGAGGACGAGGCTATCGCGAAGTTTTTGAAAAAGCTGACGAAATCGAAATATCTCACGATCCAGGGGCGGGTCTTCAGCGACTTCAGCGTCGACCTGACCAAAGGCGACAAGACCAAGGAGACCGCTTTCGAGATCACCCGTGCCTACCTGACCTTCAAATCGGAGATCGTCAAGTGGCTCCGCGTGCGCGTTACCGCCGACTTCTCGCGTTGGTTGCAGTCCGACGACGACTCGCCGCTGCTCGGGTTCATCAAGTACGCCTACTTCGACGTGCGGCCTTGCAAAGGGCTCTCGATCAAGATGGGCCAGCACGACACACCCTGGATCGAGACCTTTCAGCACGCCTTCGGCTATCGTTTCGTGCACAAGGTCTACCAGGACCACTTCAAGACGATGAGCTCCGCCGAGCTCGGTGCGTCGCTCAATGGCGATTTCTTCGGGCATCGCTTGCGCTTCACCGCTGGCATCTTCAACGGGACGGGGTACAAGAAGCCCGCGGGCAAGCGCCCCTTCGAAGAGCTACTCTATCTGGTGCAAGTGAGCTACTACCCGCTGGCGAACCGGAAGGGCTTCGCCAAGAATTTCGGGATCCACGGATACTTCAGCCACAACCAGAACAAGGACGACGCGGGCGCGGTAGTGCGCACGATGCTCTACGGCGGTGGCGTCTCGTTGAACAACAAGTGGATGCGTTTCGGCGCCGAGGTGATCGTGCGTCAGGACAACGCGGGCGGTCGCACCAATCGTGACTACATCCTCGGCGGCTATCTCTCGGGTCACTACAAGGGGTGGGGGATCTTCGGTCAGGTCGGGGCGAACGTCGCGCCGGATCGCTCGGGTAACTCGACGGACCTCGACTTCGTGGCGGGCATCTCCTATCAGCCGATCTATCAGTTCGTCGTCGCCCTCGACTACCAACAGGCCTGGCACGCCAAGTTCAAGGACACGACCGGCCACAAAGTCTTCGTTCATACAGCGGTCTTTTTCTAAGAGGGGCTGGATCACAAAAGCGTCATCGCTTCTTCATCGTTCCTTAACATCCGTTTTGTACAAGCTCACCCAAAAGGAGGTTCGTGATGAACACGAACGCGACAGACCGAACCGAGCGCTCCCCGATGTGGGCCGTCGTCACACTGGCTGCGGCGCTGCTCTACCTCGTGGTGGCCGTTCAATGCAAGAGACCCGGCTCTGACGGACCTGGCGGCAACGCCGACTCGGTCAGCGTGATCAGCGGCGCCGGGGCGACCTTTCCCTATCCAATCTACGGCCAGTGGGCCCATCGCTATCACCAACTGAAGAAGGTCAAGCTGAACTACCAGTCGATCGGCTCTGGCGGCGGGATCGCGCAGATCAAGGCGAAGACCGTCGACTTCGGCGCCTCGGACAAGCCGCTCAAACCCCAGGAGCTCGACAAGATCGGCTTGATCCAGTTCCCGATGGTGATCGGCGGCGTCGTGCCCGTGGTGAACGCGCCAGGGATCGCCGCCGGCAAGCTCAAGCTCACCGCCACGCTGCTCGCCGAGATCTATCTCGGGGTGGTCACCAAGTGGAACGATCCCAAGCTCGTCGCGGCGAACGCCGGCCTGACGCTGCCCGACAAAGCGATCACCGTGGTGCATCGCTCCGATGGCTCGGGGACGACGTGGATCTTCACCAACTACCTCTCGAAGGTCTCGCCCACCTGGAAAGCCAAGGTCGGCAACGGCAAGGCGGTCAAGTGGCCGGTCGGCGTCGGTGGCAAGGGTAACGAAGGCGTCGCCTCGTACGTGCGACGCGTCGCGGGCTCGATCGGCTACGTCGAGTTCGCCTATGCGCTGCAGAACAAGTCGGGGAAATTCGTCGGACCGTCGATCGAGTCGTTTCAGGCCGCGGCGGCGAACGCCAACTGGGGCAAGGCCCCCGGTTTCTACCTGGTCTTGACCGACCAACCTGGCGCCGAGAGCTGGCCGATCACGGGCGCGAGCTTCATCCTGCTCTACAAGAAGCAGCGCAGCAAGGCGAAGGCGATCGCGATGCTGCGCTTCTTCGACTGGTGCCTGGCGCACGGCAGCGAGATGGCGAAGAAGCTGCACTACGTGCCGATCCCGGCGAACGTCGTCGATCTGATCCGGCAGAAGTGGCAGAAAGAGCTGAGCGTGGATGGCAAGCCCGTGCTGACCAGCCCGCAGGTCTCCCAACTGGCGCCGTAGCCGAGGTTTCGCTACCTCGGCCGCGATGTGCCGACGGCGAGCGGGAGCTCCCGCTCCGCCGTGCACTCTCGGAGCCGCAATGCAGAACCCACCTTCGGCGATCTCGGAAAAACGCCCACTGTTCGCGACCTGGCTGCAGAACAAACCGCTCAACAGCTCGACCGACGTCGTGTTCTTCCTGATCACCGGCGCCTCGGCGCTGACGATCTTCCTGATCCTCGGCGGCATCCTGCTTTCGCTGATCGTCACCGCTCTGCCTGCGTTGCAGAAGTTCGGCGTCGGGTTTCTCGGCTCCGCCGAATGGAATCCCGTGACCCAGCAGTTCGGCGCGCTCACCAGCGTCCACGGCACCCTGATGTCGACGATGGTGGCGATGCTGCTCGCGGTGCCCGCGAGCGCCGTGATCGCGATGTTCCTCGTCGAGCTTGCGCCCCCGCGGGTCGGGCAGACGGTGGGCTACCTGATCGAGCTGCTCGCAGCGATCCCGTCGATCATCTATG
>JAGQJP010000889.1 GCA_020430585.1 Myxococcales bacterium
CGCCAGCCCAGCGAGGAGCTCGTGCTTGTTGTAGCCCTCTTTCTGGAGGCGCTTGAGCGCGACCATGTCCTCGACGGTCCCCTTCTCGCACGAGAATCCGCTGATGTAGCGGCTGGTGCGGCCGTCCGGGGCGACGCTGTCGATGAAGGTTCGGCTGCACTCGTTGGGGCAGAAGTGGCAGGTCGTCGATTCGTCGTTGCGCGTCGTGTACTCGAGGTCGATCGACGCGTCGAGGCCGATGAACGTCGAGTAGCCGCGGCGTTGCACCACCCGGAGCGTCTCCATCGCCGCGCCGATCGCGCCCGCCTCGCCCGTGTGCGGGTGGACGTGGACCTCGGCCTCGGGGACCCGCTCGATGATGTAGTCGACCTGCGCCTTGAGGGCGGCGAGGTTGTGTTGGGTGCCGCCCTGCAATACGAACTTGCGACCGAGCGAGGCCATCCGCGGGATCTGCACCACGTACTGCCAGACGTTCTTCGGCAAGACCAGCGCCAGCCCAGCGAGGAGCTCGTGCTTGTTGTAGCCCTCTTTCTGGAAATTGACGCGGTCCGAATCGAGGAACACCGCGCAGCCGTAGCTGAACTTCGGCGAGAGCTCGGCGGCGAAGGCGTTGTCGGCATACTCCTGCACGGCGATGCCGAACTGGTCGGCCATCGCCTGGAGCAACATCCCATTTCCCGCCGAGCACTGGTTCGAGAGGCGAAAGTTACGGATGTCGCCGTTCTTCATGAACAGGACCTTGATGTCCTGGCCGCCGATGTCGCAGATCACGTCGACGTCGCCGAAGTAGTGCACCGCGCTCATCATGTGGGCGACGGTCTCGACGATGTTGACGTCGGCCTTGAGGGTCTCTTCGAGGACGTTCGCCGCATATCCGGTGGAGCCGAAGCCGATCACCTCGAGCGTCGCCCCCTGGGAGTGGACGTAGTCGCGCAGCTTGCGCAGCATGTCCTTCATGTCCTGCAGCGGGTTGCCTTTGGATAACACGTACTCCTTCTTGATGATCGTGCCCTCTTCATCGACGAGGACGCACTTGGAGGAGGTGCTTCCGCCGTCGAGGCCGATCACCGCGCGAATGTGGTCCCCGCGCTGGATCGTGGGTGGCACGAACTTCGGAATCTTGTAGCGCTCGCGGAACCCGTCGAGCTCGTCGTCGCTCTTGACCAGCGGTGGCCCCGCCTTGTCGCCGAGCTTGGCGGCGCGGCCGTGATCGATGAAGTGCCGCAGGTCGTTGAGACCGATGTAGGTCCCGACGCCCGCGGGCTCGTGCAGCCCGTAGAGCACGGCGCCGTAAGCGGCGTAGTATTGCGCGTTCTCGGGGACGAAGATCAGCTCTTCGATCGGCTGGTCTTTGGGGTACTGGTACCCTCGATCGGCCCAGGTCTCGGGAATGCGCAGGCGCCAGCACTCCTGCAGGAACGGCAGGTAGGTGTTCGGCCCGCCGAGGAGCAGCACCTTGTGACGCAGCGTGTTCCCGCGGGTCAAGACCGAGAGGTTCTGCATCACGATCGCGTCGGCCAGCGAGTTCATCACCTCGCCGCCCGGGATGCCCGACTTGACGAGGTTGACGATGTCGGTCTCGGCGAAGACGCCGCACTTGGCGGCGACGTGGTGCAGCTTCGTCGGATCGAAGCGCAGCACCGCCGTCTCCTCGGAGGGCATCCCGACTTTGATCATGCACTTGTCGATCGTCGCGCCCGTCCCCGAGGCGCACTTGTCGTTCATCGAGGTCAGCGCCTGGCGATCCCCCGTGTCGGGGTTGATCTTGAAGATGATGATCTTCGCGTCCTGTCCGCCGAGCTCGATCACGCTGCCGACGTCGGGGTGGAGCACTTCGACCGCCATCGTCACGGCGTTGACCTCTTGGACGAAACGTCCGCCGATGTGTGGCGCGATCGGCCCCGACCCCGACCCGGTCAAGAACGTTCGGATATCCTCGTTGCGCACCCGCGGAAAGTGCGAGCTGATGCGCGTGAGAAAGTCGTAGACGCATTCGGGCTGTCGTGTGTTGTGGCGAAGGTAGTCGCTCCAGAGGATTTCCTTGCTTTCCGGGTCGACGACGGTGGCTTTGACCGTGGTCGACCCCACGTCAATTCCGATGACAATCGGGGCCGTACGCGAAGATTGATTGGGGTCCATTCAACTCATCCTGCTGCTCTGATACTGAGAATGCGTTTCAAGTCGAACACCGCATTCTAGCCCAGATTTTCGAATCGTCAATTCTTGCCGCCGTTCGCCCATATTTTCGGGATGTTCGGCCTGAATTTCGGGGTTTCTCGTTTCCGAGAACGGAAAAATAGTGGGGAGGGCGGTGCAAGTTCGAGACCAAGGATCGACGATGGTCGGTGGCCGCCCGCCGAGACCGGGGATCGTCACGAGAACAACGTACATACGGATAGTTGAGCCTGATCGGCGGGGTCGTTGGGTCCCTCGACGGGTTGTCGTACAGCTGACCACAGCCGACCCCGCTGGAGTACCCATCATCCACTGCGGTGGATGAAGCGTACCCCAATTGGCGGGTCATCGGCTCTGAGAGCGGGTCTCAGCCGTCAAAAGAGAAAGAATCGAATCAGCGCGTCGAGCAACGGAATCGATCGACGAGAGCGAAAACGGTCGATCGCCGTCGGCTCGATCGGCACGCATCGCGCGAGATCGCCGCAGATCCGCTCGCGTACGGCGTTTCCGAAGGTGCTGTCCTGAACGAAGAACTGCAGCTCGAGATCCATTCGCGCCGAGCGCACGGTGAGATTGTACGAGCCCGTGGCGACGTAGAAGCTGTCGGCGACAGCGATCTTGGAGTGCACGATCGCCTGGTTGAAGCCGTACAGTCGCGCCCCAGCGGCCTGCATGTCGGGAAAGAAGCGGTCGCACTCGAGGCCCATCAGCACCGTGTCGTAGTGTTTGGGGACGACCATCACGAACTCGGGAATCTTCGAGAGCCGCTCGCTCCAGCGCTCCAACAAACCAGCGTCCGAGGGGTAGCAGTGCTCCACGTGAAGCTGCTGCTGCGCCAGCTCGGGGAGCTGGATGATCCGATCGCGAATCGGATGCGAGCCCTCGACCAGCGGTCGGCGGTCGGCGCCCAACATCGAGAGCAACAGGCGGCTCCAGTTGCGGCGCATCGGCATCTCGAGCAGCCCGGGAACCGAGGCGACCTGGGTCACGATCGCTTCGCCACGTCGCTCGTTGGGCGGCTGATACAGCGCGTCGTCGGGGTCGAAGGTGCCGCCGCCGCTCAGCGACCAACGGCAGGCGAAGTGGTGATTCAGCTCGGCGATCGCGCCACCCTCGAGGATCGCCGCGTTGTCGTGCCACTGCCAGCGCTTCACGTTGACCCGCGGGTCCTCCGCGAGCTCGTTCTCGTAGAAGTACGAGTCTGCGATGTTCATCGAGCCGATCAGCGCGCGTTTTCCGTCGACGACGACCATCTTGCGGTGGTCGACGTAGGGCATGCCGCGGGTGATCACGCGATCGAGCGCCTCTTGCTCGGCGATCCAGGACTCGCGTAGGCCCTCGGCGCGGCACCAACGATAATAGGACGCGGCGTCGCGAATCCCTCGTTCGCGGAAGCTCTGCCGTTTCCAGTGGCGCGCCAGCGGCGCGGTGTCGACGACCTCGACGTCATTGTCCAGCATGTGCTGGACGATCCGCGCGCGCAGGTATCGGTCGCTCACCTGCTGGCGCGCGAAGGAGAGCTTGCTGACCAACCCGGTCCCCGAGGGGCTCCCCGAGATGACGAAGCCCGAGGCGGTGAACATCACCCGCACCTCGACGCCCGCTTTGCGCTTCTCAGCGAGAATTCGCGCGACGCGCATCCCGATCTCACCGCCGATGATGTACATCGAGATGTGAATGTAGCGCTCGGCGTTCTCGAGCAGCTCGATCAGCGCGTGCAGCGACTCGGGGCCGCCCCAGACAGGGCGCAACGAGTGGCCGTAGCGCGAGAGGTCGCCCAGACGCTCGACGATCGTGGCGATCTGGGCGTCGCTGACGTTCGCCAGGTCGCGCAGGTCGTCCAGAGAGGCGAATCGGCCGCCGAGGGCCTCGCGCCGTGCGAGCAGCGGCAGGCGTGTCTGCGCTTCGATTTCGTAGGCCGCGTCGCTGCCGAGGGCCGGCGGACCGGCCTGGTCGTCGAACGCCCCGAGGGGCGGAAGGTTCAGGTAGCTGAGCAGCGCCGTTTCGTCTTGCGCCGAAAGCGTCGAGAGATAATCTGTCGTCAGCGTCGAGGGAACGTCGACCCTGCGGGCCAGCGGGGAGTACTTGGTCATCTTGATCACATTCTCGTAGCGGTGCGTGCCGTCCGGTCGATGCAGGAATCGTGGGGGCGCGTGGGGTGGTGAAGGTCTCGGCTCATGTGCCCGCCGTCGCGGTGTTTGCCGGGTTGATCGATGTCGTCGCCAGAGCAGGCTTCTTCGCCGCCGTCGGCGCGAGCTTGGAGACCCGCAGGTCGTTGATCACCACGCCCAGGAGCATCGGAAAGGTCCCGCCAGCGTAGACCCAGAAGGCGACGCGGGGAAGCTGCACCGCGGCGAGGACCGCGATGATCAGCACGAAGGTGTCGCGCTTGGCGATCATCCGCAGGACCTTGATCGCACTGCTGAAGAGCGAGCCGTCGTCCTTGGTGCTGACCGTGTCGGGAATCGCGAGCAAGTCTCCGGTTTTCCACAGCAACATCCGTCGGTACATGATGCCCGAGGCGAGGACTTGCGCCGCGAGGGTCGCGAAGCCTGCGATGTAGAGCACCTCCGAGCCGTGCAGCCGCGCTTGCCCCAGGGCCAAGCCGAGACAGAAGGCGTAGTTCGTTACGTCGTCGCCGATCGAATCGAGCCACTGCCCGATGTGGGAGAAGCGATAGGTCAGCCGCGCCATCTCGCCGTCGCAGCCGTCGAGAATCGATTGGGCCTGGAAGAGGAAGGCGCCCAGCAGAATCGCCCACCAATACTCCGCCATCGAAACGAAGATCGCTGAGGCGAGTCCGACGAACATGAAGAGCACGGTGAAGACGTTCGGGCTCAAGCCGAGCTTGACCAGAAAGCGCGTGGTGAAGAGCGAGACGTGCCGATTCAGGTTCCGCGACACGACGCCGTCGATCGGTTTGCGCAACGAGCCCAGCAGCGCGCGTTCCGCGGCGCGGGCGGTCTGGGAATCGTGGACGCGAATGGCGAAGCCTTCGCCACTGCGGCCTGGATCGCTCGCTCTCTCGGAGAGCCAGGCCTCGGGTGCGTCGATGATCGACGCCGCGGTGCTGGGGTCGACCCACGCCAGGGGCAGCTCGGGCGGTGTCGCACGGGGCTCACCAAACGCTTTTCGGTCGAGGACGAGATCCGAGGGGACGACGAGGACCGCGCGTTCGCTGCGGAGCTGATCGACCTCGATCGTCTCGAACGTGGCGCGCTCGCAGCTCGGGCGCGGGCCCGGGCCGACGAAGGCGATTCGTCGAATGTTGCTGTACGACAGCGAGAGCAGGAGCCGTTCGCCAATCGTCAATCCCAGGAGTGGTCGGTCGATTCGTGCCTCGGAGGGGCAGATGATGATAGCCGCTTTGTCGCTCATGAGAACACCAGTCTCGCTTCAGGTCAGACACCAGCCGGGTACCCTAGCACCGCGGGCCGGCAATGTAAAATCAATCAAGTCGAAGATCAACTGCCGACTTGACGCACGTCGTCGCGCCACGTCGGACGTCATGATATGTATGCAGGTATAGTGCCAATTGTCTCGCCACCCGGCGAGTGAACCAGGAGGTGTGAGATGATCGAGAGCCGATTCGCGCGTCATCGCCTCTTCGCCATCATCGCCTGCGCGATGCTGATCGTCACCAGCGCATGCGGCAGCTCGACGAGCCGCGAGGGAGACGACGACACGCTGACGCCCGGCGACGCGATCACCGATTCGAACCCGGGTGAGACCAGCTCGGGTGACTCGACGGTGATCGACACCCAGCTTCCCGACATGCTCGGCGACGTGTCCCTCGAGGTGAGCTATACCCAACAGGTCTTTTCGATCATCGCGGGCAAGTGTCACAGCTGTCACGCCAACGGCACGGGTGGCTTCACGCTGACGGGCGTCGCCGCGACGGACTATGCCGAGATCGTGGCGCGGGTAAACTTGGCCGACCCGCCGTCGAGTCTGATTTTGCGCAAGGCGACGAATGAAGGCGGGCAACACGGCGGGATTCAGGTCTTCACGATGAGCTCGGCGGACTATCAGGTCATTCTCAGCTGGATCAGCGAGGGCGCGCCGAACAATTGAGCGGCTCGTCGGGCCGATCGCTGCGGCGCTCACGCCGCGAAACGGAGCGGGACGACCTCTTCCTGGCCGGTCCACTGCGCACCGATCGACGCGGCGTCCTGACCCGCGAGGAGCGCTCGGTAGAGCTCGACGTGTCGCTTGGCGACGACGGGCCACGAG
The DNA here is from genome assembly GCA_020430585.1 of Myxococcales bacterium. Classification (GTDB taxonomy): domain Bacteria; phylum Myxococcota_A; class UBA9042; order JAGQJP01; family JAGQJP01; genus JAGQJP01. The sequence goes on from JAGQJP010000889.1 coordinate 6,409, forward strand.
GTCTCAGCGGCGAAGCGTTCGATCCGGGCGCGCATCGTCTCGGCGTGGGACGCGTCGGTCAACAGTCGCACGAGCTGGTCGCTCCAGGCGCGCTTGTCGTCGTGGGGCACGACGAGGTCGGGCGAGATGTACTGCTCGACTTCGTCGAACTTCGGAATCTGCGAGCAGAGCATCAGCTTCCCGATCCCCGCGGTCTGGTGCACGACACCCGAAACCGAGCTGTAGGGCTGGTTGTAGGGCATCGCGACGACGTCGGCGGCGGAGTAGATCGTCGGCACTCGCTCGTCGGGCACGTAGTCGCCGAAGAGCCGCGTCTGCTTGGCGATACCGAGGCTCCACATCCGCGCCTTGAGGTAGGCCATATAGGCCTTGGTATAGAACACCTTCTGCCGCGTGTAGCCGCCGATGTAGAACCAGGTTTGGGGCAGCCTGCGCTTGACGCGGGCGAAGACGTCGAGCAGGAAATCGAGGCCCTTTCCGAGCCAGATGAATCCGAAGAAGAGGACGACCGGCGCGCCTTCGGGTAGCCCGAGCTCACGTCGGCTCTCAGCGGGGTCGCGGCGCTCCATCGCTTTGCTGCCATGGGGGATCACCACGACGTTGCGTGAGCTCACCCCACGAGAGACCAAATCGCGACGCATCCGTTCGCTGTGGACCACCATGCATGACGCGGCGCCCGCGACAGCGCGGTCGAAGTGCGCTGCGTCAGCGCCCGGCTGGTAGCGGGTCTTCCAGGTCTCGGGGTAGATCGAGTGATTGACCACGATGCTGCGGACTCCCGCCGCTTCGAGACTGGCGAGCAGCCGCGGCAAGCGATTGTCGTCGCCGAAGAGATCGTTCGAGTACTGGACAATCGCGATCTCGGCGCCGATCGAGCGCAGGTGAGCGGTGATCGTCTCGACGTAGTCACCGTCGCGCGACCAGACGGGGGCGGCGATGTAGCTCTCGCTCTCGTGCGCCGCCGTGTTTCCCTCGCCGCAGACGAAGTGCTTGGCCGCGTCGTGAGTGCGGACGCCATCGATCAGGTTTTCGGTGTAGTGGGCATGGCCGTGGTAGTTCGGCCAGAAGTTGGTGATGTGACAGATCTTCATCGCGCCTCCTCGCTAGCGCCGAACAGCGAGCGCTCGAGCCAGTCGCAGAGGATGTGGCCGATCAGGATGTGGCACTCCTGGATCCGCGGCGTGTCGCCCGAGGGGACGCGCAACGCGACGTCGGCGAGCGCGGTCAGCGTCGTCTCTCGCTCACCGCTCAGGGTGATCAGCCCGAGACCGAGCTCGCGACAGCGCTCGGCGGCGAGGAGCACGTTCTTCGAGGTGCCGCTCGTCGAGATCCCGATCGCCAGATCCCCGGGCTTCGCCACCGCGTCGAGCTGCCGGGCGAAGACCTGATCGTAGCCGAAGTCGTTGCCCACGGCGGTCAGGATCGAGCTGTTTACGGTGAGCGAGAGGGCGTCGAGGGGGGCGCGGTTGACGTAGAAGCGCCCGACGAGCTCCGCCGCCAGGTGTTGCGAGTCGGCGGCGCTGCCGCCATTGCCGAAGAAGATCGCCTTGCCGCCGCGGCGATAGGTCGCGACGAGAAGCTCGGCGGCTCGTGCGATCTCGGGGGCGAGCGCCAGTAGGCGTCGTTTGGTGGACATGCTGTCCTCGATCGTGGCGCCGATGAATTCGGTCAGTCGTGTCGCGTTCATATCAGCTCTCCCCGAGCGCACCGCTGGGCGCCCTCGTCATGAACTCGTTGTAACTCTCTGGTGTTCCGATATCGATGAAGACGCCGTCCTGGATCTCGGCGCCGAGCTGGCGTCGGGCGACCAGGGCAGGAAACAGCTCGCTCTCGAGGGAGAGCGCCCGACCGCTGGGAATCTCGGCGAGGAGCGCGGGTTCCATCAGATAGATCCCGCCATTGATCACCCCAGCGCCGGTCCCCGGGTCTTTCTCACGGAACGCGACGACGCGCCCGTCTTCGGCGAGCTCGAGCGCCCCATAGCGTCCGGCGTCGTCGACGCGACAGGCGGCGAGGGTGCACAACCTCGCCTGGCGCCCGTGGCTCCGGATCAAGCTCGCAGCGGAGAACTCGAAATAGGTGTCCCCGTTGAGCAAGAAGAACGGCGCATCGCAGAAAGACTCGGCCAGCTTGAGCGCGCCTCCGGTCCCGAGTGGCGCGGTCTCGACGCTGTAAGCAAAGCGAATCGAGGGCCAGCGCCTCGCCCGACGACCATCGACGTGGGCGATCACCATCTCGGCGCGGTAGCCGAGGAGAAAGACCAGCTCTCCGAATCCCTGGCCGACGAGAAACTCGATCAGCCGATCGCAAAACGTCTCGTCGCCGACGGGCGCCAGCACCTTCGGTCGGTCGTCGATCACCGAGCGCAGTCGCGTTCCGAGGCCGCCTGCGAGGATCAAGGCCCGATGGGGCAGGGCGCTCATTTGCCGAACATCCCGTCGCTCTCGTCGCGCAGCGTCAGACCGCGGACCTCCCAGGTGCGCAGTCCCTCGAAGTCGAGGTTGATCGGCACGGGCTGGGCGCCGAGCCGCTGCAGCGCCTGGCTCACGGCCTTCTTGCGCATGAACGGCGTGAAGAAGAGGAAGTAGCCGCCGCCGCCAGCCCCGAGGATCTTCCCGCCGAGGGCGCCCTCGAGACGCGCCGCGTCGTAGATCTCGTCGAGGTAGCTCCCGATCGCGAGGGGATTCATCTGCTTCTTCTGCTGAAACGATTCGTGGAGCAGCTCGCCGAAGCGGCGCAGCCGTCCGGTCAGCAGCGCGCGGTGCATCTGCCGCGTCAGGTCCTTCATTCGGTCGAGGGCGCTCAGCGTCTCTTCGCGCTTCTCCTTGTAGAATCCGATCTGTTGCGCGACGAGGTCCGATGAGTCGCGCTTCTTTTTCGTATAGAACAGTTGGATGTGGTACTCCAGCTCCTCGAGGATCCAGCGCTCGACGCGCAGCGGGATGACGAGCGTGCCGTCGGCGCTGAACTCGATGAAGTTGAAGCCGCCGAATGTCGCCGCGTAGTGGTCTTGACGGCCGACGGAGGCCCCGAGATCGTCGTGCTCCACTTCATAGGCGGTCTGGGCGATATCGTAGCGCGACATCATCATGTTGAAGGCGTGGTTCACCAGGCCGACGGTCAGCGCCGACGCCGCGCCCGACGAGCCGAGGCCCGTTCCCGGAGGGGCGTCGGAATGCATGTAGAGGTTGAACCCCCGCGGCGGGTCGAGCCGGGCGATCACCGCTTTGAGAAAGCGCAGATGGTCGCCTTCGCGGATCTCCGAGTCGAGGTCGTACTGCACGAGCTGATCGTAGTCTAGCGAGTAGATCGCGACCTCGCGGTCGTCGCGGACCTCGAGGGCGCCGTAGATGTACATCTGGATCGTCGTCGAGAGCACGCAGCCACCGTGCTGATCGCAATAGGGGGAGACGTCGGAACCGCCCCCGCAAAAACTGGCCCGCAACGGGGCTTTGCCTCGGATGATCATGGCCCATACCTTCTGCTTCGTCGTTGTCGCAATCGTAGACGTCCACTCGGTGGTCGCGTCCGCTGCACCATTGGACCTGGGTCGTGCAACCTCTGTACCAGCCGAGCACGATCGCGGTTGGCGGGCGCCTGCGGCGACGATCGGCTCTTCGTAGCACTATCGGCGGGCCCGTGTCAAGGGCGGCTGCGGCGCAAACCCAGTCTCCTCGGGCGGATAGTCGGTACTCCAGGGCGGGGTACGGGTACCGCGCCGGGCGACAACGCGCGACCAACCCCGGGGCTACACGAATGACTGGACGAGGCGCGCGCTCGGTACTACACTGAGGAACGATTTTTCCCCGTGGAGCGCCGGGTGTCTAGCGGAAAACACAAAGATTCTCGACTTCTCGATATGCTCGTCGTGCACGCCTACCGGCGTCCGGGTGTCGTTTTGGGGATCGCGCTCGTGTTGACGGCGATCGCCCTGACGATCGCAGGGGCCCGCTTCAAGCTGGCGACCAACCTCGCCGCTCTGCTCCCCGAGAACACCCTCTCGTCGAACGACTACGAGTACGTGAAAAAGCGGATCGGCTCCCCCGAATACATGGAGATGATCCTCACGATCAAGGGGAAGGGCTCGCAGCGTAAGAAGAATCGCGCGTTGGCGCGCAAATATCTGCCGATCCTCGAAGCCGAAGCGAAGAAGCTGACCGACATCGTCGATTTCACCTTCATCCGCTTTCCCCTGACGTTCGTCAAGCAGGTCGCCCTCCTCAGCTTCGACGCCAAGCGCTTGCAAGAGCTCTACGAGTGTCTTCGCGACCTCAAGGAGCGGTCGACCCTCGGACTCGAGGACAGCGACGAGTTCACCGATCCGAAGAAGAAGGACTGCCTCAAGCGCCAGGCAAAGACGCCCGAGACGCTCAGCTCCAAAGAGCGCACGATGCCGGGCGGCTACTTCTTCTCGACGACGGGCTATCTGATCTGGTTCATCAAGCCGACAAAGCCCTCGGCGCTGATCGAGTGGAATCGACGGGCGCAGCGCAAGCTCCTGGAAACGTTGAACAAGAAGATCGAGAGCGATCCGCGGTTGCGGGACGTCTTCGCCACACCGATCGAGATCGGCGGGGGCTACAAGAACCGCGTCGAAGAATACAGCCGGATCCGCAAAGACCTGACGAGCACAGCCGCCGTTACCTTCGGTCTGCTCGTGCTCGTGATTCTCGCGTATTTCCGCAAGATGCGGGCGCTGCCGCTGATCTTCATCCCGTTGGTGCTGAGTATCACCTGGACCCTCGGCGTGACCTTCGTGGTGTACGACAACCTGAACCTGATCACCGCGTTCATCTTCGCAATTTTGCTCGGTTTGGGTATCGACTTCGGGATTCACCTGCTCTCCCGCTATTTCGAGGAACGAAGCCGCGGGATCACGTCGTTGCGCGCCATGCAAACCGTTCTGCAGACGACCGGGAGCGCGACGACGACGACGGCGTTGACGACGATGATCACCTTCTGGTCGCTGCTGTTGACGAGCTTCAAGGGGTTCAGCCAGTTCGGTTTCATCGCGGGTTTTGGCGTGCTCTTCGCCCTGATCTCGATGTTCACCGTGCTGCCAGCGGTGACCTTTCTCTTCGAGCGCTGGTTTCCCCTCAAAGTCAGCGGGATCGCCGCCCAGAGCGCGGAAAACGACGTCACGAACGACAGCGCGAGCCGCTTCCAGCCTTCCCGCTTCCGCTTCTCGGGCATGATCGTCATCGCCTATCTCGGGATGTGTGTCGCGGCGATCTATCTCCTGCCCCAGCTTCAGTTCGAGTACGACTTTCGCAATCTGCGCTCGATCAACCCGACGATGCGCAAGATCGACGACATGAAAGATGGCGCGACCCAGGGCTTGACCGTCTCGCCGTCGGTCGCTTTGACCGCGCGTGGCGACACGGCCCCGCAGATCGCCAAGATCCTGCGCGATCGGATGAAGATCAAGCGCGTCTACACACGCGCCGACCACTTCCTCAAACGGGCGCACAAGTGGTCCTGGGCCGATGACGGCGAGACGCTGGACGACATCGAGAAGAGGCTCGGCAAGAGGCCCAAGAAGGTTCGGCTCTACGACACGCTAAAGGCCGTCGTGGTCTATCAGGACCTGCTCCCGAAGGATCAGCTGCAAAAGCTCGCGATCGTCAAGAAGATCTACAAGCTGATCCACAACAAGACCGACTTCATCCCGAAGAAGTACCGCAACGACGTGGTCCACCTGCAGGAAGCGGCGAGCATCGACCGTCCGATCACGCCGAAGATGATTCCACCGCTGTTCAAGCGGCTCTTCCGCGAGCCCGTCCGCGACGTCGACGGCAAGCCCGTGCTCGTCGACGGCAAGCCGCGCTACCAATACGGCCACTTCGCGCTGATCTTCCCCGACGGCTCGATGTACAACGCCCGCAACGCGATCCGCTACTCGGAGCAGGTCGGCGACCTGCGGGTCGACGGTCGACGCGTGCGCGTCGCCTCCGCGTCGTTGATTTTCGCCGACGTGATCCGCTCGATGAAGATCGACGGCGCCAAGGCGCTGATCCTCAGCTTCTCGTCGGTGATCCTGATCATCGTTTTGACCTTCGCCTACGACTTTCGCGATCGCTTCATCCAGTTCCTGGTGAACCACCTGCTCTGGTTCGGCTCGCTCCTGCTCCTGAACGGGTTGGCGAAGTTCGGCCTCGATTGGGAGACCTGCCTGGCGTACAGCATCGTGCCTGCGCTGATGGTCGATCTGATGATCTTCCCCCAGGCGGTGGTCCGATCGATCTTCGTGCTGACGCCGCTGATCGCCTCGGTCGTGCTCTTGTCGGGGATCATGGTGCTCTTCAACATCAAGATCAGTTTCTACAACATGATCGTCTTCCCGATGATCATCGGCGTGGGAATCGATAACGGGATCCACCTGTTCCATCGCTACATGGAGGAGGGGCGCGGCTCTCTGGTCTTCGTGCTGCGCCAGACGGGGGCGGCGATCGCGATGGCGACCTTCACCTCGATGATCGGTTTTTCGGGAATGCTCGTCGCCAATCACCTCGGGCTGCAGGCGATCGGTAAGCTGGCGCTGCTCGGCCTCGGCCTTTGCCTCTTCGTCGCGGTGACGTTTCTGCTCGCGACGCTCGGCCTCGTCGAGAAATGGAAGATCGGCGCGATCTGGCGCTACCCGGGGGAACGACAACAGCGCTGAGGGACGACGTGACGTATATTCGGTATCAACCGTCAACATTCCTGGAGGTACGATGAAGCGAAGGCTGCTCGCTCTGGTAACGCTGTGCTTCGCCCTGGTGGGTTTCTCGACCGCCGCTGGCGCCGCCGTTTCGACGTTCGAAGGCCCGATTCGAGCGATGACGACCAAGGATCTGATCCCCCACTACAAGTCGAACTCATCCAACTCGTGGTACTACGAGAACTATTACTTCACGTCCAAGCTGCGGGGCGGGATCACGCTCGCCTTCCATTGCAAATTCTCGAACGTCGGCTTGCAGAACGGCAAGGCGGTCTTCATCACCGAGTTGAAGCTGCCGGGCAAGAAGAAGCTCTATCTGGCGACCCGCCTGAAGAAGGGCGAGTGGGACTACAAGAGCGATCATTTCGAGGTCAAGGTCGGCGACAACTCGATGAGCGGGAAGCCGGGTAAGTTGAAGGTCGTCTTCAAGAACGACACCGTCAGCGGCTGGGTCGAGTTCACCAACACGTTGCGCCCCTGGGTGCCCGGGACTGGACGCCTCAAGGTCGGTGGAAAGTCGTACCACTATTCGCTCCTCGCTCCGCGAGCGTCGGTCAAAGGGCAGTTGGTCTTGCTCAAAGAGGGATCGAAGACGATCGAGCTCAAGGGCAGCGGGCAGGCGACCCACTCCTACATGACCGGTGGCCCGCACCAGCTCTTCAAGCGCTGGGTGCGCCTCGAGCACATCGGCTCGAAACATACGATCGCCCTTTCGACGATTCAGGTGCCGAGCGGACAATGGGCCTCGATGCTCTACATCGCGAAGGGGCGCAGGGTGCTCGTGCAGCGCTTCGACGTGCTACCCAAGCCCTTGCAGGTCAAGGTCGACACCAAACACGTCAACCAGTATCGCGTGCCGATCGAGCTTCTCCTCTCGGGCTCGAACGGCAAGCCCAGCATCAAGGGCAAGATCATCGCCAAGAAGCTGATCAGCCGTGCCGACCAGCTCAAAGATCTGAATCGCTTCGAGCGCTTCATCGTCGAAAAGTTTGCCAAACCGGTCTACTATCGCTTCAACGCGGACTACAAGATCATCTTCCAGGTCAATGGCGCGGACGAGACGGTCGAGGGCACGGGCGTCTACGTGTATCAGCAGCTCAACAAGTAGAGACGGTCATTTCGGCGTGTAGCGCTGGTACATCTGCATCAGGCCGCGCCATTGCTCGTTCGTCGGGTTGCTCGGCATCGGCCCGAAGACGAATCCGACAATCCGCGTTCCGCGTGTCACGATGTAGATCTGTCCGGGCTGGGGGTGGACGGTCAGCGTGAGGCCCTTGCGGGCGATCGTGAAGGGGTGCTGGCCCCGCGGCGAGAAATAGCGCCAGGCCTTGGACAGGGGATCTCCCGGCTTCAACGGAAAGTTCGTCTTCTTGTCGAAATAGTGCCCGTGGAGATACGCGAAGGCGACGATCGGTTGGTCGTAGCGGTTCTGCGACGAGAAGGCGAGGTAGAGCATCACCGTCGTCTGTCCCGGAAAGCTCCTTCCGCGGCAGGACAAGCCGCCGTAGACCATGAAGCGGCGGGATCGCTTGTCGATCGGATCGTTGTCGCAGGGTTGATCGTAGGGGGCGCGGCGCAACAGCGCGGTGTATCGGTCGCCGAGCTTGAACCCGTCGAAGCGCAGGGTCCTCGCCTTGAATTTCGGTCTCGAGGCGGCGAGATCGCGACCGCCGACGGTCAGGGCGCAGGCGATCGCCAGTGAGATGCAGGTCGTGCGTAGCATGGTCGTTCCTCGGTGCGCGGGATCTGCGTTCCGCTGGTGGCTCAGGCGCCGAGATGGCGCAGAACCTCACCCATCATCTCTGGCGTATCGACATCTTGCCAGAAAGCGTCGCCGATGTCGAAGGGCAGGAAACGCCCCTCCTCGGCGAGGACGCGCATCCCGTCCGAGAGCGAGCAATCGCCCTTGCGTTCGTAGACCTCGCCCAGCGCGCGGAACGCCGCGGGCGTGCAATGGAAGAGGCCGCAATCGATGGCGTTGTAGGTCGCCAGGGACTTGTCGATGGCGACGATCGTCTCGTTCTCGATCACCACCTTCGTCGCGTCGTCGATGTCGAAGATCGCCTCCACCCGTTTGTCCACCGCCAACATCACCGTTCCGGGCGCCGGCTCCTGCCGCGCCAGTCTCTCGACCAGCGCGCCGTCGATCACGTGATCGGACATCATCAAGAGGAAGCTCGTCTGCACGTATTCGCGACAGATGTAGGCGCTGACGCCGTTGGAGAGGGTCCACTGTTTGTTGAAGACGGTGCGCAGGTCGCCCTGATTGAGCCGCGCCACCTCCTGATCGATCAGGTCGGCGCGAAAGCCGGTGACGATGTAGATCGTCCGCATCTTGGCGCGACGACAGTTCTCGATCGTGCGCTCGAGCAGCGTCTTGCCGCCGACGTCGATCAAGGGCTTCGAGTAGTCTTCGCGATTTCCGCCGGGATCGAGGCGCTGGCCACGCCCGGCGGCGAGAATGATAGCCGTGTGGGTCATCGAATCTCCTTTGAGGGTCTCAGCCTTGGGCGCGCTCGACGACGGGCTCGGCGATCGTCTCGGCTGCCGTCGTCTGGCCGCGCGCGGCTGCGTTCTGCAGGTTCAGGATCAACAGCGCGAGGAGGCCGACGGCGACCTGGACGACACGGCGGGCTCGTCGCACCAACTCGAAGGTGAAGCCGAAGCCGCTGCGATAGCCCATCGCGCCGAAGAACATATCCGAGCTCTTCTCCATCACGCCGACCTGGCTCGGCACCATCGCGAAGAGCCAGAACAGCAATTGGCTGATGCTCATGATGAAGAAGGCCATGATCACCGAGATCGGCTTACCCAAGAGCAGGCAGATCGCCCAGATCTCCGCCGTCGCCAGCGCGCGGCCGACGCCTTTGGCGATCGCGCAGACCCAGAAATCCCGGGGGTACTTGGCGTAGAACTCCCGCAGGTTGTGGTCGACGCGCTCCGCCGTTTCGATCAACGCCTCGGGCTTCTTGAGGGGAATGCGCAACCGCGTCAGCAGTCGAATCGTCTTCTCCGCCAGACCCCAGTGCAAGACGAAGTAGAGCCCGACGACGAGGCCCGCCATCAACAGCGCGATCACCACCAAGATCAGCGACAGGTAGAGCGGTACTCCAGTGAGAAAGAGCGTCGCCGAGGCACCGATCAGGAGGATCACCACGTCCCAGACGAAGTGCATGTAATTGTAGATCACGAGCGACGAGATTGTGTCACTGCCCCCGATCAGCTGGCCGAGGAACTTGCCCTTGACCACTTCACCCAGGTTTCCAGAGGGGGCGACGTTGTTGATCGCGTGCCCGGCGAGCATGATCAGGCCCAGTCGATGGTAGGGCACTCGGTCGCGATAGGCGCCGAAGGTGTAGCGCCACGAGACGGTGTCTGCCATCACGGCGCCGAGCCAGAGAGCGAGAATCCAGACGAAGCCGACGCCGATCGTCGACAGATCGCTCCAGATCGCGCGCATGTCGTAGTCGAGCAGCAGCTTGACGAAGAAACCGAGCCCGAGGACCAGGAGGATCAGGTTCAGGTGCTTTTTGAGAAACGCAAAAATGGTGCTGGTGATACGTGTCTTCATGCCCGCGTTCGCTGCAAGTTCGGGGCCATCACTCGTCGTAGTAGTCCAGACCGAGGTGGGTGATCAGCTCCTCGCCCATCAGATAGCGCAGCGTCTGCTTCAGCTTGGCCTGCTGAATGAACAGGTCGTGCTCGGGGTAGAGCTTGGGCAGCGTGATCGGGCTCTTGAAGTAGAACGAGAGCCATTCTTGAATGCCGTACATCCCAGCGCGGCGCGCCAGATCGAGGAAGAGCACCAGGTCGAGGACCAACGGAGCGGCGAGGATCGAATCCCGACAGAGGAAATCGATCTTGATCTGCATCGGATAGCCCATCCAGCCGAAGATGTCGATGTTGTCCCAGCCCTCTTTGTTGTCGCCCCGCGGCGGATAGTAGTTGATCCGCACCTTGTGGTAGAAGTCGCCGTAGAGCTGGGGATAGGACTTCGGCTGGAGGATCGTGTCGAGCACCGAGAGCTTGGTCTCTTCTTTGCTCTTGAAGGAGCCCGGATCGTCGAGCACCTCGCCGTCGCGGTTGCCGAGGATGTTCGTCGAGAACCAACCCGAGAGTCCGAGCATCCGCGCTTTGAAGCCGGGGGCGATGATCGTCTTCATCAACGTCTGTCCCGTCTTGAAGTCTTTGCCGCAGATCGGCAGCTGTCGCTCGGCAGCCAGCTGGGCGAGCGCCGGGATCTCGACCGAGAGGTTCGGCGCGCCGTTGGCGTAGGGTGTGTCGGTCTTGAGCGCCGCATAGCCGTAGATCATGCTCGGCGTGATCCGCGGATCGTTCTCTCGCAGGGCGACCTCGAAGGTGCCGAGATCGCGGTGTACGTCGGCGAGTGGTTGGTAGACCTCGGTCGAGCCACACCAGACCATCACCAGGCGCGAGAGGCCGTGGGTCTTCTTGAAGGCCTCGATGTCGTCGATCAGCTGCTCGGCGAGGCCCATCTTGGTTGCCGCCGACTTGACGTTGGTGCCGTGGAGGTTTTTGACGTAGCTCTGGTCGAAGACGGCCGGCATCGGTCGGATCGCCGAGAGCTCGTCGCGGATCGGCTCGAGATCACGGGCGCTCAGCACGCCAGCGGTGACCGCCTCTTCGTAGCAGTTGCGATCGTAGATGTCCCAGCCGCCGAAGACCAGGTCGTCGAGGCTCGCCAGGGGCACGAACTCGCGGATCGCCGGGTTCCGCTCTTCGGTGCGCTTGCCGAGGCGGATGTGGCCCATCTGGGTCAGCGATCCGATCGGCAGCGAGAGGTTCTTGCGAATCGAGAGCACGCCCGCGATGAACGTCGTTCCGACGGCACCCATCCCAGGGATCAACACGCCCAGTTTGCCTTCACTCTTCGCGATTTGCGGTGGCTTCGTCTTGAAATAACTCATCTGTACCTCTCCGTCGTCGTCGCGGCCAAACCGCGAATCCGTTGGTTATACAGATCGGCCGCGCTGAATGTAAAGGGAATTCTCGTCTGATCAGGCTCAGGCGTCGGGCCAGAGGCGCCGAATTTCTCGGCCTTCGACGAGATCGTCGAGGCGCTCGTAGCGACGAGAGAGATCGAGCTTGAGGTAGCGCTTCTGCGCGTCGTAGACACCGAAGCTGGTGCAGACGCAGAGCTGATTCGGCTCGATGCGGGCGATACCTTCGTCGACGACGTCGTGGCTGTATACGGCGATGCGATTGGCGAACCCACCGCGGCTCGTCTTGGCGAGGTACTCGTCGACCTCGGGCGCGGGAGCGTAACGGCGCCAGAGGATCTGCCCGAGGAAGCCGGATTGCAGCATCTGCTGGACCCCGCAGGATTCGTAGCCCTCGAGCTCGACTTGATCCACGTCGTCGAGACCGTCGAGGGCCGCCGAGGGGCTGGCGTGGCTGAAGACGAGCCCGGCGCGGGTTACCGCCAGCAAGGGGAGGCGCGCGAAGAGCTCTTTCATCTGCGCGAGCAGCTTGGGGCTCATCTGCGCTTCGAGGTGAAGCGTCTCGTCTTCGTAGAATTTTCCCGTGTGCGGGCCGCCGACGTGCGAGTGGTCGTGGTTGCCGAGGAGGCTGAAGATATTCCCCGCAAAGCGCTTCTTCAATCGGAGGTAGTCGCGGATCACCGCCACCGATTCGTCGGGGAAGTGCTCGCCGAGCTCGCGCGGCCAGCTCTGCTTGCTCGCGTCGGAGGGGCCGTGGACCAGGTCGCCCAAGAACAGCAGAAAGGACATCTTGTTTCGCGCGTAGGTGCGCCGGAAGAGGCGCACGATCTCGAGAAAGTCACGGCGATTGCCGTGGATGTCGCCCGCGACATAGAGCGTCCCCGTCGCGGGGAACAGGAGCACACGCTCGTTGGGGCTCGTTTCGACCAACGTATCATCCACCGTTCGCGTCAGTTCGTCGAGAAGCAGAGCAGGATGTAGGTGTGAGCGGGCATCCGCGCCGTCACGGTGTGCAAAACCAGGCGCCAGCCGCGGTAGTGCGCGAGAACCTGCTCCATCGCTTTGTTCCCGGCGCTCGGGTTGGAGGTCACGTACGCCTTCTGGACGCACTCGACACGAGTTCCGACCGTCGGATTGGCTTGCAACGACGACGGCTCGAAGCTCCGAAAGCGCCAGCCGAAGAGCAGGACGATGGCGACGACCGCCACGAGAGCGGCCCCGATCGCGATTCGCTTCACTCAGCACCTCCATCATTGTGAAGACGTAGCGGATCTTCAAACACAGTTGCTTCATCATGTCAAATGGGGTAACAACGTTGCAAGAAAAGACAACGGCTTCTAGCTCAGTGGCCCACCGCGCCGAGGCACCACTTCGGAGCGGCTGGCTTCCGTCCACCGCTTTTCGTATCGGAATCGCATAGATGGATCTGCGAGCAAACTGGAACGAGTGCAAACTGGCGGTCCTCGACACCGAGACCACGGGATTGAACCCCGACAAGGACCGAATCATCGAGGTCGGGATCGCGATCTACCAGAACGGCACGGTGGTCGAGGAGTACCAGACGCTGATCGACCCCGAGTGCTCGATTCCCGACGAGGTCGTGCGGATCACGGGGATTCAGCCCGCCGAGCTCGAGGGCGCGCCGAAGTTCGCCGAGGTCGTCGACGATGTCTACGCCCGGCTGATCGATCACGTCGTCGTCGCCTACAACCTCGCCTTCGACCGCCGCTTCATCGAGCGCGAGCTCGAGCGCTGCGGCCGCGCTTGGCCGGACGTGCCGACGATCGACCCGCTGGTCTTCGTCCGCGAGCTCCACCGAGACCAGGGAAGCAAGAGACTCGAGGCGGTGGCGTCGCGTCTCGGCATTCCCCATCCCGATGCGCACCGCGCGCTGAACGACGCGATCGTCGCGGCGCAGGTGCTCTTCGCCCTCGCATCGCAACTACCTCCAGGCCTGCACGAGCTGATCACGCTTCAGCAGCAGTGGGCGATCAAACAAGAGCAGGAGATGTCGGGCTGGCGCTCGCGGCAGTCGAGCGATTTTCAAGTCAGCGTCAGCGGCGGGATCGACCTGATCGACGCCGAGGGGATGATGTCCCTCGGACCGGCCTTCGTCTATGGTGGCGAGTCGGATCCACTGCGCGCGCTATTCTCGCTGCTCTCCTAAACTTGACGCGCCGCGCCGCGCGCCGTACCCTGAGCGACAGAGCCAAATTCGTGTGAGTGGCGCCATGGCGGACCCGAAAGATCCCGATTTTGACGACGACGACGTGCGCGACGACGGAATCTTCGCGAAGACCCTCGAGGGCTTCTTCATCCCCGAGCTGATCCGCAAGGCGGTGATTTCGGCGGTCAAGTCGATCCTGCAGAGCGAAGAGACGATGCGGAAGATCGCCGCCGCCGTGATCCCGAAGGACGCCGTCAACTACCTGTTCAGCCAACTCGACAACTCGAAGAACGAGATTCTGCGCATCTTCGCGCGCGAGCTGCACCAGTTTCTCGAGCAGATCAATCTCGGGACCGAGCTGCAGAAGATTCTCACGAGTGTCTCTTTCGAGATCAAGACCGAGATCCGCTTCATCCCCAACGACGAGTCGGTGCTCAAGCCGACGGTGAAGGCGAAGGTGCGCCCAAAGCGCTCCGACCGCGCCGCTGGCTCCGACGATTCGGACGACTAGACGCACTGCGCACCGACGCTAGCGTCCAACGCACGGATCTCGGATGGTTCGCGAGGTCGGCCGTCTACTTGCGCAGGAAGGTAATCGACGTGATCTTGACGTCGACCTTGGGCGTGCTGCCCTCTCGTTCGACGCGGGCGATCTTCTTGATCGTCTCGATCTCTTGGCAGCGCCCGAAGACCGTGTGTTTCATGTCCAAATGCGGCGTCGGAACCTCGGTGATGAAGAATTGGCTGCCGTTGGTTCCCGGTCCCGCGTTCGCCATCGAGAGCGTGCCCGGCTGGTCGTGCAGGACCGAGGCGTCGAACTCGTCGTCGAACTTGTAGCCAGGGCCGCCGACGCCCGTGCCGAGGGGATCGCCGCCCTGGATCATGAAGCGCGGGATCACGCGGTGGAACTTGAGGCCGTTGAAGTACGGGCGCTTGACCGCCTTCTGGGTGATCGGATCGAGGAACGGCTTGAGGCCGCGCGCCAGGCCGACGAAATTGGCGACGGTCATCGGCGCCTGCTTCTCGAAGAGGACGCAGGTGATGTTGCCCATCGTCGTGTGGAAGACGGCGGTCAGTTTCCCCTTCCCCTTGATTCCCTTGACGTAGGTCTGAAGGTCCTCTTTTTTCGGGGGGCGTACGGTCTGGTCGGCCATCGCCGGGCTGCTCGTGACGATGAGCAGCAGCGCGAGCATTGTTCGGGTTACGTTGGTCATCTCTACCTCCTACGGGTGGAACGGTTCGTATCGAACCGCCGTATCCTAACGAAAGCCGGCCGAGGGTGCAAGAGGAGCGCTGCGAGTGCTTGACGCCGCAGCCGGCGCGCCGATACGATAGGAGACACACCAACGCTGGGCGACTGGACGCGTCTCGACGCGCCGAACGGAACACATGGAATTCAAAGAACGACGGCTCTTCTACCGCTTCCCCGCGACGCTGCCCTTTACGCTCGAGTTCATCGGCGAGCCGTCGATGCACCTCCAGTCGCGAACGAAGAACATCAGCGGCTGTGGTGTGCTCTTCACCCACTCGCGGCCCGTGCCGATCTCGACGATCGTCCGTCTGCGCTTGGCGCTCCCCGTCGGCGACGATCTCGACCTCTACGGCAAGGTCGTGCGGGTCGAGGAGATGGAATCGGGGCGCAGCTACAACATCGGCGTGGTGTTCCTCTCGGTCTCGGACACCGACATCAACTCGATCGAGCTCGCCTGCCGCGTGGCGACCGTCGGCTCCAGCGAATGAGCGGCGCGCCGACCGACGCGCTTCCTACTGCAGCCGATGTGGCGAAGGGCCACGGCCAGCCCGCCTCAGAGGCGACCGAGGGTCCCGGCTCGACGGTGCTTCTGCAGGTCGAGGAGCTCTCCGTCGCCTTCGGCCAGGGCGGCCAACTCGTGCGCGTCGTCGACCGCGTCTCCTTCCAGCTCGCGCGGGGTGAGACCCTCTGCCTCGTCGGCGAATCCGGTTGCGGCAAGAGCGTGACCGCGCTCTCGCTGATGCGCCTGTTGCCCGAGCGGCGCTCGCGCATCGAGGCGCGGCGGATCGCCCTCGACGGCGTCGATCTGTTACCCCTCTCCGAGCGAGAGATGTGCCGCGTGCGCGGCGGGCGGATCGGCATGGTATTCCAAGAGCCGATGAGCGCCTTGAACCCCGTGATGACGGTCGGCAACCAGGTGATCGAGGCGATTCGGCTGCACAGGCCGCTCCGTCGCTCCGAGGCGTCGCAGCGAGCCGTCGAGCTCTTGCGTCGCGTCGGTTTGCCCTCGCCAGAGGCGCAGCTGCGGGCATACCCCCATCAGCTGAGCGGCGGGATGCGACAGCGCGTGGTGATCGCGATCGCCATCGCCGCCGATCCGATCGCCCTGATCGCCGATGAGCCGACCACGGCGCTGGACGTGACGATTCAGGCGCAGATCGTGCGCCTTCTCGTCGAGCTCCAGCGCGAGGCGGGCATGGGAATGCTGCTGATCACCCACGACCTCGGCCTCGTCGCCGAGACCGCCGACTGCGTCGCCGTGATGTACGCAGGGCGAATCGTCGAGGAGGCGGGCGTCGCCGAGCTTTTCCGCGCCCCTCGTCACCCCTACACGCAGGGGCTGCTCGACTGCATTCCCGCCCTCTCGACATCGAAAAAGCGCCTGCCGACGATCGAGGGGCGGGTGCCACCTCCGACATCGTGGGGTGGCGGATGTCGCTTTCGTGAGCGCTGTCCGCGCGCCTCGTCGCGCTGTCGTGACGAGATGCCCGAGCTCGAAGCGTGCGACGGCGATGGCCTGCGAGCCCACCGCGTGGCTTGTTTTCATCCGCTGAGCGACGAGGTGTGAGATGACCGACACGCCAGCTGGACCGAAGGCGAGCCCTAACGAAGCGGGTGCCCTCCTCGTCGCCGAGGGATTGAGCAAAGAGTATCGACGATCGGGTTGGGGCGGCGGCGGGACGACCGTACGTGCAGTGGACGGCGTCGATTTGCAGGTCGCCGAGGGCCGCACCCTCGCCCTCGTCGGTGAGTCGGGGTGCGGAAAGTCCACATTGGGGCGCTGTCTGCTGCGGCTCGAAGAGCCGACGAGCGGGCGTGTAACCTTTGGTGGTCGCGAGGTGACCAAGATGAGCCGCTCCGAGCTGCGCGCCTTCCGACGGGACGCGCAGATCGTCTTCCAGGACCCGCGAGGGGCGCTGAACCCAAAGATCACCGTGGGCGAGAGCGTCGTCGAAGGGCTGCTGGTCCACGGGATCATCAAACGGCGAGAGATCGAGCGCGAGGCGAGGCGGCTGCTCGAGCGCGTGGGTGTCGAGCCCGCGGCCCATTCACGGTATCCCGGCGAATTCAGCGGTGGGCAGCGCCAGCGGATCGGCATTGCGCGCGCGTTGGCGCTGCAACCAAAGCTTCTGCTGGCCGACGAGCCGACGAGCGCTCTCGATGTCTCGATCCAGGCGCAGATCATCAACCTGCTCCTCGATCTGCAGGACGAATACGGGCTGACCTACGTCTTCATCACCCACGACCTGCGTTTGGTCCGCTTCTTCGCTCACGATGTGGCGGTGATGTACCTCGGGCGAATCGTCGAAGAGGCACCGTGCGAGCAACTCTTCGCCAGACCCCGGCATCCGTATACCCAGTTGCTCCTCGCCTCGACCCCATCGGTCGACCCCGCAGAGCGACGTCTCGCCTCGGTCGCTGCGCTCGAATCCGATCGTCGAGAGCCATCCGCGGGCTGTCCCTTCGCCCCTCGCTGTCCGGCTCGCGTCGCACTCTGCGAGCGAGAGATTCCGCGACTCTCGCGCTCGGGGGGGCGGGGCGGCGTCGCCTGTCACGTGGCCCAGAAAGAGGATGAAACTTCGTGACTTTTCGCTGGTTCTCACGGGGCGGGTGCGTTATAACTAGGGCAGCCCGATTCGGGCCGGAAAATTGTAAAAAACTTTTCAGTCCCCTCTGCGTATAACCCTATAGCCGAGACACGATCGGCCGATGACAACGAAGGCGAACATCACGGCTCTGACCGACGAAGAGCTGATGACGCGCTACCAAAAGGGCGACACCTCGGCCTTCGAGGCGCTGCTCGATCGATATCATCGCCCGATCTACAACCTGATTTTGCGGATGATCGGACAGCGTGAGCTGGCCGAGGATCTGTTGCAGGACACGTTCATCCGCGTGATCAACGGCGCCGCGAGCTTTACGCAGCAAGCGCGTTTCAAGACGTGGCTCTATACGATCGCGCGGAACATCAGCATCGACGCGATGCGCAAGCGAAAGTATCGCAGGGCGCGCTCGCTCGACGAGCCGATGAACGGCGAAGAGGGACGAACGATGGTCGAAACGATCGGCTCCGATGAACCGACGAGCGACCGTCGCGTCGATGATCAGCGCTTCAAGGGCCGACTGGAGGAAGCCCTCGCGGCGCTCAGTGACGAGCAGCGCGAGGTTTTTGTGATGCGACAGTTCGACGGCCTGGCATTCAAAGAGATTGCCGAGGTCGTCGGCACCTCGGAGAATACGATCAAGAGCCGGATGCGCTATGCTTTAGAGAACCTTCGGGCGGCACTGAAGGACTTTTATCCGTGAGGACGCGTGGCGCGTGTAGATGCGCCGCGGAAGATTAGTATGACGAATGGTCAAAACGGTGACGATCGACTCCTCGACTATCTCTACGGAGAGATGAGTCCCGAGGAGCGCCAGGCGTTCGAGGCCGAGCTCGCGAACGACCCGGCGCTGCGTCAGACGTACGATCGGTACCGCGACGTGACGACAGCCTACGAACAGCTCGAGCCCGTGGAGCCGCCGCGGTCGAGCTACTACGATATTTTGCGCGAGGCGCGCCGCGCGGTTTCTCCCATCGAGTCGAGCGAACCGAGCATGATGCAGCGCATCCTCTCCCTCTTTCGTAGCCCGGGCGTCGCCGTCGCGTTGACTCTGACGATCGTCGTCGGGACGAGCGTGATCTTCATGAAGCGCTCGACGATCGAAACCGAGGGCGAGCGACAGGACCGTCGCTACGTCCGCGAACGCGAAGAGGGGGTCAAAGAGAAGCCCCGCACGCCCTACACCAAAGGCAGTGACGACGGACCGAGGGCCCGCGTGCCCTACACCAAGAGCGGGACCGACGGCGTCGA
>JAGQJP010000890.1 GCA_020430585.1 Myxococcales bacterium
CCAGGGTCACGACGACCGTCACGACTCGCAGGCGCATCGTCACGCGCTGCAGCGGTCGGAAGAGCCAGCGGGCGAGGCGGATCACCGGCGTCTCTCGCTCCGATACGCGTCCGCGCAAGACCAGGCTGGCCAGGACGGGCATCAGCGTCAACGAGAGGAGCAGCGACGCGACGAGGGCCCAGACCACCGTGAAGGCCATCGGCTTGAACAGCTTGCCTTCGATCCCCGAGAGCGCGATGATCGGCGGGTACACGATGACGATGATCAAGACGGCGAAGACCACGGGGCGGCCGACCTCGTGGCTCGCCGCGCGCACCTTCTCGAGCAGGGGCGTCTGGCGATCGTCGCGGTGCTCGTGGAGATAGCGCACGATGTTCTCGACGATCACCACCGAGCCGTCGACGATCAAGCCGAAGTCGATCGCCCCCAGGCTCATCAGATTTCCCGAGTAGCCCATGCGTTCGAGCGCGACGAGGGCGACCAGCATCGAGAGCGGGATCGCCAGCGCCACGATCAGGCCCGCACGGATGTTTCCCAACAGCAGAAAGAGCACCAGCACCACCAACGCGCCGCCCTCGAGGAGATTGGTCGCCACGGTCGCGATCGTCTTGTCGATCAGCTCGGTGCGGTCGTAGAACGGCTCGATCGTCACCCCCTTTGGGAGCGTCTTCTCGACCGCCGCGATGCGCTTCTTGACGCGCTCGACGACGACGCGACCGTTTGCTCCCGCGAGCATCATCACGATCCCGATCACCGCCTCCCCCCGCCCATCGCGGGTGACCGCGCCCTGCCTGACCATCGGCGCGAGCTCGACGCGGGCGATGTGTCCCAAGGTCAGAGGAGATCCGCGCTGGCTGCGCTGGATCACGATCGTCTCGAGGTCCTTCTTGCCCTCGATCAGCCCCTCCCCGCGGATCAACCACTGCTCGCTGTTTCGCACGATGTAGGCGCCGCCGACGTTGCGATTGTTCTCGCGCAGCGCCTGGAAGACCGCGTGCAGCGTGATCTCGTGCTTGCGCATCTCGCGTGGATCGAGGCTGATCTGGTAGCACTTGAGCTCACCGCCAAAGCTGTTGACCTCGACGATCCCCGGGACGCTCTTGAGCTGGTAGGCGATGATCCAGTCGAGGATCGTGCGGCGCTCCATCGGCGTGTATCCCGGGCCCTTGACCTCGAACTGGAAGATCTCGCCGAGCCCCGTCGAGATCGGCCCCATCTGGGGCTCGCCGTAGCCGCTCGGGATCTGCGCCTTCGCCGCCGTCAGCCGCTCACCCACCTGTTGCCGCGCCCAGTAGATGTCGGTCCCCTCCGCGAAGACCACGGTCACCACCGAGAGGCCGAACTTCGAGATCGAGCGGATCTCTTCGACGTTCGGGATGCCGCTCAGCGAGGTCTCGACGGGAAACGTGATGTAGCGTTCGACCTCCTCGGGCGCCAATCCGGGTGAATTCGTCAGCACCTGGACCTGAACGTTGGTCACGTCGGGAACCGCGTCGATCGGCAGCGTGCGCATCGCATAGAGGCCGACGCCCAGCGCCAGCCCCCAGAGCATCACGATGAGAAAGCGGTTGTTCAACGACGCGTCGATCAGTCGATGGATCACGAGACCTCCCTAGTGTGAGTGGCCGCCGCCGAGCTGGTTCTTGGCATATTCGGACTTGAGGACGAAGGTCCCCACGGTGACGACGCGCTCGGCGAGACGAAGCCCGCCTGTGACCGCCACCCGCCCCCCGAAACGTCCGCCGAGCGTCACGGGACGGACCTCGTAGGTTCCCGGCTCCCGCTCGACAAACGCGATGTAGCCGTCCCGATAGCGCTGGATCGCCGTCTCGGGCACGACGAGCTGCCGCGGTCCGCCGTCGTCGGCCCCGAGGCTGAGCTCGACCTCGATGTACATCTTGTCCCGCAGCGGAAAACGGCGTGACCCGACCGTGCGGTTCTTGACCACGATCCGCCCGACCAGCGTCCGCGTCTGCGGGTCCGCGCTGCTCGAGATCAGGCTCAGCTCGCCCGCAAACCAGTGCCCTGGATACGCGCGAGCAAACACGCGGGCCCGCATTCCACGCCGAACTTTCGCCAGATCACCCTCGGTGATGTCGACCTGAGCCCAGACCGAGCGCAGGTCGGCGACGATGTAGGCCTTGTCGCCCGGCTTGATCAGCTCCCCAGGCGCCAAGCGCTTGTGGATGATCCGCCCGCCGATCGGCGCTCGGAGAGCGATCCGCGACGGTTGGTGGGCGCCGTAGCGTATCGTCCGAATCTCGGAATCCGTCAGACCGTACAGATGCAACATCTCGTGCGCCCCCTGGAGCCGCATTCGTGCGCGCGCGTGGGCCGAGCGTGCTCGGAGCAGCTCGCGTTCGCTGGTGATCCGCGACTTGTGGAGCCGCTGCTGGCGTGCCAGGACGGTCGCCGCCAGCTGCAGCTCGGTCCGCGCCTCGAGGAACCGGAGTTTCAGCTCGCCCAACGGGATCGAGTCGAGCTCGGCGAGGATCTCGCCCTTCTCGACGTCCTCGCCCAGCAGCTTGTGGACCTTGACAACCCGCGAGGCGACGCGCGGCGAGACGTGGACCAAGGCGTTGCGGTCGAACTCGATCTGGCCCTTCAGGCGGAGGCGCTGCGCTACGCGCCGCTCCGCGACGGGAGCGGTCTCGAGCCGCAGCGAGACGATCGCTGCGGGAGCGAGATGAACCAGGCGCGTCTTCTGCTTGTGATGCTCGTGGTCGCCCTCGTCCCCGCCGTCGGGTCCGCGCCGCTGCTTCGTTCCGTGCCGCTCGCGATCGTCGTCTCCGCGGTGGTCGTGCTCCTCGCTCCCCGCGGGAGCGCGCCAGCACCCGAAAGCCGAGAAGGCGACGAGGAGCGCCAATCCTAGCGTGTCGTATCGCGTCATTTCGACCTCACGGTTTTGAGGCTCAAGCTACCGCCGACCGCTTGCTCGAGCCGAATTCGGGCGCGGATCAGAGCGGCCTTCGCCTCGACGATCGCGCGCTGACTACCCAGCAACTGACGCTGGAACAGCAACACCTGTGGCAACCCGATCTTGCCCGCACGGAAGCTCTCCTCGAGTAGGCGCAGCTGCGCCTTGAAGCGGGTGAAGATCTTGTTGCCGTAGTGCGCCAGCCGACGCTGCGCCGCACGCTGCGCCAACCACGCCGCCACGACCTCGCGTTCGATCTCGAGCCGCGCCCTTCGCTCGGAGGCGCGCAAGCGCTGGTCCAACGCCCGAACTCGGGCGCGATCGCCCTGATTGCGCTGGAAGAAGGGCAGCGAGAGGCCGATTCCGGCGACGATCAGGTTCGCGTCCTCTTCGCGACCGTATTTCAGGCTGAAGATCAGGTTCGGAATCCGCTGCGCATCGGCGAGAGCGATGCGTCGTCGATTGGCGACGATTCGGCGCTGTAGCGCCACGAGATCCTGCCGGACGCGGAGCGCGCGGTCGATCAGCGGGA